>NZ_LVCT01000760.1:0-8302 GCF_001647205.1 Rhodococcus sp. EPR-134 | reverse complement strand
CGACCACGTTCATTCCCGCAGGTAACGATTTCGCACACTCGCACGGGGGTGTCGCACGCTATGGGTCGAAATACATTGTGTTACAGTCTATTTCGGTACTGTACGCACGTTCGTGTGGCGTCGAATTCGTCTCGATCCAGCCGAAAACGGTGACGATCCGTGACATCGATTCGACGCGCATAACCCACCGCGATCTGCATCGGACCGCGGGGGGTGGGTTAGCAATTCGCGCCAGGCGTGAGTACGGTCGCTATCGCTGCTGGTTATCAGCGGAATAGACAAAATTTGCACACGACGAGACGGAGGAACCGTGGCCCTTCCCCAGTTGACTGATGAGCAGCGCGCTGCTGCTTTGGAGAAGGCAGCTGCTGCCCGCAAGGCCAGGGCTGAGCTCAAGGAGCGCCTGAAGCGTGGCGGCACCGACCTCAAGCAGGTCCTCAAGGACGCCGAAGACAACGAAATCTTGGGCAAGATGAAGGTTTCGGCACTGCTCGAGGCGCTGCCCAAGGTGGGCAAGGTCAAGGCTCAGGAGATCATGACCGAGCTGGAGATTGCACCGACCCGTCGCCTTCGTGGCCTCGGTGATCGGCAGCGCAAGGCTCTGCTCACCAAGTTCGACTTCGAGGCCTGAGCCGACAAGTGATGATTGCTGACGCGGCAGTGTCTGATGATTGCTGACGCAACAGTGTCAGAGAGCAAGACCGCAGTGCGGAGGGGTCGGCTGGTTGTACTGGCCGGCCCTTCGGCTGTCGGTAAGTCCAGCGTCGTTCGCGAGCTGAGAACTCGGTTGCCTGAACTCGTTTTCAGCGTTTCGGCCACCGCTCGCGATCCCCGTCCAGGTGAAGTGGACGGCAAGGACTACCGATTCACCTCCCGTGAAGAATTTCAACGGATGATCGACTCCGGTGAACTTCTCGAATGGGCGGAAATCCACGGCGGCCTGCAGCGCTCCGGCACCCCCGCAGCTCCGGTCGAAGAAGCGCTCGAAGCTGGAAAGCCCGTTCTCGTCGAGGTCGATCTCGCCGGAGCACGAGCTGTCCGCAAGGCGATGCCCGAGGCTCTGTTGGTGTTCATGGCTCCACCGAGCTGGGACGTTCTGGTGCAACGGCTGACCGGACGTGGAACCGAAACGGAAGACGTCGTGGCGCGCCGACTCGAGACGGCCCGAGTGGAATTGGCCGCACAGGACGAGTTCGACACGGTCATCGTGAACGAGGATGTAAGCCGTGCTTGCGATGAGTTGGTATCCTTGTTGGTTGGGAACTGATTCCGCACCCTTCGGGAACCGATTTCCACCCCGTTTCTCAGATATCCGGATCGATAAAACTAGTTCTTCAATGAAGATCTAATTCAGGAGACACAAGAGTGAGCAGCACTTCAGCCGCGTCCGCAGCAGGTCAGGGCGCTCTGCCTGCCTACGACACCCCGCTCGGCATCACCAACCCGCCGATCGACGAGTTGCTCGAACGCACCTCTTCCAAGTACGCCCTGGTCATCTACTCGGCCAAGCGCGCGCGCCAGATCAACGACTACTACAACCAGCTCGGTGACGGCATCCTCGAATACGTCGGACCTCTGGTCGAGCCCGGTCTGCAGGAAAAGCCGCTGTCCATCGCGTTGCGTGAAATCCACGCTGATCTCCTCGAGCACACCGAAGGCGAGTGAGCACCACATCTGCCGCACCCGAACCTCGTTCGGGTGTCGGGGGAGTGTCCGACGCGCCCACATCGATACGTAAGCGCATTGTCGTCGGTGTCGGTGGGGGTATCGCCGCGTACAAGGCGTGCTCGATCATCCGCAGCTTCACCGAGAGCGGTCATCACGTCCGCGTGATTCCGACCGAATCCGCTCTGGAGTTCGTCGGGCGCGCGACGTTCGAAGCACTCTCCGGCAACCCGGTTCACACCGGCGTCTTCAACGACGTCCCGCAGGTTCCGCATGTCCGTCTCGGACAGGAAGCCGATCTGGTCGTCATCGCGCCGGCAACCGCTGATCTGATGGCGCGAGCGGTCATGGGTCGCGCAGACGACCTGTTGACGGCCACTTTGTTGACCGCGCGCTGTCCGGTCGTCTTCGCCCCAGCAATGCACACCGAGATGTGGGAGCACCCCGCAACGGTCTCGAACGTGGCGACACTGCGTTCGCGCGGCGTCCACGTGATCGAACCTGCCTCCGGGCGTTTGACCGGGAAAGACACCGGAGCCGGTCGACTTCCCGAACCCGACGAGATCGTCGGGTTGGCATCGTTGCTCCTCGAGCGCTCGGACGCGTTGCCGCGCGACCTGGAGGGTCGCCGCATTCTGGTCACCGCCGGCGGTACTCGCGAGCCGCTCGATCCCGTGCGCTTTCTCGGTAATCGCAGCTCGGGCAAGCAGGGCTACGCGCTCGCCCGTCTTGCCGCGCAACGCGGCGCGCACGTGACACTGATCGCCGGGTACACGGCTGATCTCGCCGACCCCGCCGCTGTCGACGTCGTGCACATCAAGACGGCCGAAGATCTCCGGTTGGCAGTGGAAAAGCACGCACCGGGACACGACGGAGTCGTCATGGCTGCGGCTGTCGCGGACTTCCGCCCCACCACCGTCGAAGGCAGCAAGATCAAGAAGGGCGCAAACGAACCCGACTCGATCAGCCTCACCAGAAATGCCGACATCCTCGCCGGTCTCGTCGAAGCGCGTCGTGACGGCGACTTGGATGCTCGAACGGTGATCGTCGGATTCGCCGCTGAGACCGGTGACGCCCATGGTGACGTTCTCACCTATGCCCGCTCCAAGCTTGCCCGCAAAGGTTGCGATCTCCTCGTGGTCAATGCGGTCGGCGAGGGCAAGGCGTTCGAGGTCGATCACAACGACGGTTGGCTGCTCGGTTCCGACGGCTCGGAGTCCGCTCTCGAACACGGATCCAAGGCTTTGATGGCCAGTCGAGTACTCGACGCCCTGGTCAAGCTCTTTCCCGAGTAGCGACACGCGCCCGGTGGTGAGAGTTACCCCACGATAATCGGGTGAGTACAAGGGTGTTGCGCAGGCGGTCCAACCGTTATCGTCGGCTCAGCCCCCAGCTAACAAAGCATGACAAAACGGTCACCGAACGGTGATTCGGATACTTCAATAAGCTGTAGTCAAGAACTCAGTCGTCGAGAGGGAGATCTGTGAGCAAGTCCGGCAGTCGGCTATTCACCAGCGAGTCCGTCACCGAGGGGCACCCGGACAAGATCTGTGACGCGATCAGCGACTCGATCCTCGACGCGCTGCTCACCCAGGACCCGCGCGCCCGCGTGGCCGTCGAGACACTGGTCACCACCGGCCAGGTTCACGTAGCCGGTGAGGTCACGACCACTGCGTACGCGGACATTCCGAAGATCGTGCGCGACACGGTCCTCGAAATCGGCTACGACAGCTCCGCAAAGGGCTTCGACGGAAATTCGTGCGGCGTCAACGTCGCGATCGGCGCCCAGTCGCCCGAGATCGCGCAGGGTGTCGATCACTCGCACGAGGCTCGCGTCGACGGAATCAGCGACGACGAGATCGACCGTCAGGGTGCGGGCGACCAGGGCCTGATGTTCGGCTACGCCACCACCGACACGCCGGAACTGATGCCGCTGCCCATCGCGCTGGCTCATCGTCTCTCTCGCCGGTTGACCGAGGTCCGTAAGTCCGGCGTGCTGCCGTACCTGCGCCCGGACGGCAAGACCCAGGTCACCATCGAGTACGACGGTGACAAGGCTGTCCGTCTCGACACCGTGGTCATCTCCACCCAGCATGCCGCTGACATCGACCTCGACAACCTGTTGACGCCCGATCTTCGCGAGAAGGTGCTTCACTCGGTGCTGACCGACGTCAACCTCACCGATCTCGACACCTCCGATGTTCGTCTGTTGGTGAACCCGACAGGCAAGTTCGTCCTCGGTGGCCCGATGGGTGACGCCGGTTTGACTGGCCGCAAGATCATCGTCGACACCTACGGCGGAATGGCTCGCCACGGTGGCGGCGCGTTCTCCGGCAAGGACCCGTCAAAGGTCGACCGCAGCGCTGCCTACGCCATGCGCTGGGTGGCCAAGAACGCTGTTGCCGCAGGTCTGGCCGACCGCATCGAGGTTCAGGTCGCCTACGCCATCGGCAAGGCAGCTCCGGTCGGACTCTTCGTTGAAACCTTCGGCACCGAGAAGACCGATCCGGCACGGATCCAGAAGGCGAGCACCGAGAGCTTCGACCTGCGTCCGGGAGCGATCATCCGCGACCTCGACCTGCTGCGCCCGATCTACGCGCAGACGGCGGCATACGGTCACTTCGGTCGCACCGATATCGACCTCCCGTGGGAGAGCACCGATCGCGCCGACAAGCTGCGTAGCGCAGCTGGTCTCTGATCACTGACGTACAGACGGGGCGCGGGTGGGCGCGGAAAGAGTAGCGGCAGAAGTCGATCCGGTCGCCCGGGTGCTGCCGATGCTCCCGCTCGCTCACCTCGACCGTGAATTCGACTACCTCGTTCCTCGTGAACTCGAAGCGGATGCGCAGCCCGGAGTCCGGGTGCGCATCCGCTTCGCTGGTCGTCTGGTGGACGGTTTCATCGTCTCGCGCGAGGCGACCAGTGACCATCAGGGGAAGTTCGGCTGGCTCGAACGCGTCATCTCGTCCGAGCGGGTCTTGACGGCCGAAATCGCGCAAGTCGTCGATCGTGTGGCGGAGCGTTATGCCGGAACCCGCGCCGATGTTCTCCGTTTGGCGGTACCGCCGCGCCACGCGAAGGTCGAGGCGGAACCGTGGGAGCCCGCCGAGTCACCGTCCGCTCCTGAAGCGATCGAAAATGGTTGGCATCTCTACAGATTCGGTGACGCCTTCCTGTCCGCCATTCGCGAGTCGAAAAGCCCGCGTGCGGTCTGGCAGGCGTTGCCTGGTGAAAACTGGCCACTGCGCCTGGCCGAACTGGCCGGGGCCGTAGCGGCAAGTGGTAAATCCGCGATCCTGGTTGTGCCCGATCAACGCGACCTGGACCGCGTCGTCGCCGCTTGTACCGAACTCTCCGGAGCGGATGCGGTGGTAGGTCTGTCCGCGGGCCTGGGGCCGGCCATGCGATATCGGAGGTGGCTCGCTGCACTGCGCGGGACCGCCCGGATCGTCGTCGGCACGCGGAGTGCTGTTTTTGCGCCGACGCCCGAGACCGGTCTTGTCGTCGTCTGGGACGACGGCGACGACAACTTGTCCGAGCCGCGGTCGCCCTATCCACATGCCCGCGAAGTTGCCGTCCTGCGTGGCTACGTCGCCGGGTGCGCCGTCGTGATCGGTGGGTTCTCCCGTACGGCAGAAGCGCAGGTACTCGTCGACTCGGGATGGGCGCACGATCTGGTCGCTACGCGGGACGTCGTTCGTGCCCACGCACCCAAGATCACCGCGCTTGCCGACAGCGATCAAGCCTTGGCCCGCGATCCGGGAGCCAGAGCGGCTCGTTTGCCCGCTATTGCATTCGCGGCCGCCCGGCGCGCTCTGGGTGAGGGCAACGGAGTCCTGGTACAGGTGCCTCGGCGGGGGTACGTACCGACCCTGGCCTGCGGAAAGTGCCGTGCCCCGGCACGGTGCCGTCGGTGCAACGGCCCACTGGCTCTTCCCGCTGCGGCAGGTCCCGACGGCGCCGGGACACCGGCGTGCCGCTGGTGCGGGGTTGCCGATGCCGCCTACCGATGTCACGCGTGCGGGGCGAAAGCGTTGCGCGCGGTGGTGGTCGGTGCCGGCCGGACCGCCGAAGAACTCGGGCGGGCGTTTCCCGGTGTGAAAGTTGTTCTGTCCGGGGGCAGTGATGTGGTCAAGGAACTGCCACACGGGCCCGCGTTGGTGGTCTCGACAGTGGGTGCGGAGCCGGTGATGACCGGCGGCTACGGCGCCGCGCTCTTGCTCGACGGCTGGGCACTGCTCGGCCGGCCCGATCTTCGCGCCGCCGAGGAAACACTCAGACGCTGGATGTCGGCTGCTGCCATGGTGATTCCGCTGTCCGAAGGCGGTGAAGTTGTGGTTGTCGCAGACTCGGGTATCCCGACGGTGCAGGCGTTGGTCCGATGGGATCCAGTGGGGCACGCACAGTCTCAATTCGAGGAACGGGACGAGGTCGGCTTTCCTCCGGCCGTTCACATGGCTGCGATCGACGGTGGATCCGCGGCAATTGCGGAGTTGGTGGATTCAGCTGATCTGCCGGCAAGTGCTGTACTGCTCGGACCAGTGGAATTGCCTGCGGGGGAGAGGCTTCCGTATTCCGGTGAGGACGAGAGCGGTGTCGCGCCGGAGCGAATGCTGGTCCGCGTTCCACGCAAGGACGGTCGCGGCCTTGCGGACGCTCTGGCACATGCGAGGGCCGCGCGCAGTGCGCGGAAGTCTTCGGGTCCGGTCCGCATTCAGATCGACCCACGCCGCATCGGCTGAGTTTCGAGTTGTCGGAGGAATCCTTGCGCTACCCGATATGACGATATATCGTCGAACTATCAACGATAGTGATGGAGGTTCGACGATGGATGCAAGTTTCCCGAACGAGGGGATGTTCGGCCGGCGCGGTTTCTTCGGCGGTTTCGGCCGTGAGCAACGGCCACCATTTGTGATGTGGGTGCCGACGGACGACGGCGCGTCGGGCGATGGTCCCGGCGATCGAGACGGTGGACGACGCGGTCGACCGCACGAGCGGCCGGGCTTCGGTGACATGCCACGCAGAGGCCATCGGCGGGGGCGTTTCGGTCCAGACGGCGGACCCGGCCCCGGCTTCGGTCCGGGCGCTCAGTTCGGTCGCGGGCGAGGACGTGGCGGACGAGGTCGTCGAGGAGATGTGCGCGCTGCGATTCTGCTGTTGATCGCGGAAGAGCCGATGCACGGCTACGAATTGATTCAGCAGATCGTCGAGCGCAGCGGCGGCGTCTGGAAGCCGAGTCCGGGCTCCATTTATCCCGCGCTGTCCCAACTCGAGGACGAAGGACTGGTGATCATCGAAAAGGTTGCCGGCCGCAAGACCGCCAAGCTGACAGAAGAAGGCGTCGCGTACGTCGAGGAACATCGCGCCGATCTCGGGGCGCCGTGGGATGACGTTCGTCTCAGCGTAGGGGAGCCGGAGCAGGACCTTCGAGAACTGATCGGCCAGCTGATGGGCGCGGCCGGTCAAGTGGCTGCTGTAGGCACACCAGCGCAGGTCAAGGCCGCAGCCGACGTGCTTGTCGAGGCGCGCAAATCGCTCTACCGAGTGCTTGCCGGTGATGACGCCGATGAAGGCGGCAATTGAGACGTCGGATACCTACTGTTCGGTAGGGTATGCGCCTCGAAGTTTCTGGTGTTACGGTCAGCTCCCTCGTAGGATCAGAGCAGGAGCAGGAACAATGTCTGGCGTCAAACGGTCTGTGGGACTGACATTTTCGGTAGCAGTGGCGCTGCTGATCGGAGCACCGCCGGCTATATCGGGTGCCGCACCGACGCTTCCGTCTGCGAGTGCCGACGCGATGGACGTTCCTCTCGACGTCGGTCCGGGTCAGGCGACCCGTTCCGTTGCTACGGCATATGCGCATGCTCATCCAGCATCCGCACCTGCCGGATCGAACGATTTCGGCTGTGAGCCTTCCGCCACGCATCCCCGACCGGTTGTACTCGCCCACGGAACCGACACCGAGGCGTACGCGGATTGGGCGGCCCTGTCGCCGGCACTGGCAGCTGACGGCTACTGCGTCTTCGCCCTCAATTACGGCGGTGCGATCAAAGAAGAAGACGGGGACGTCGCACACGAGACCTACGGCGTCGGCGACATAGTCGGTAGTGCCACCGCGTTCGGTTCTTTCGTCGATCAGGTGCTGACCGCGACCGGCGCGGACAAGGTCGACGTCATCGGCTATTCGCAAGGCGCGACGGTGACGCGGTACTACGTCAACAAGATGGGCGGCGACGCCTACGTCGATCATTGGGTCGGTTTGGCTTCGCCGACCTACGGCGGGGTGATGTTCGGGTTGGTTCCGATCGTCCGCGCGATCCCCGGCGGAGAGGACTTTGTCGAAGACGTCTTTTCGCGAGCTGTCCGTGAGCAGATGCAGGGGTCGGATATGTTGAACGCCCTCAACGACGGCGGCGACACCGTACCCGGAGTGCGCTACACGACCATCGGGTCCACTGTCGACGAGATGATCCAGCCGTCCTCGAACATCGCGCTCCGCGGTGCCGGTGCAGAAAACATCGTCCTCCAGGATCTGTGCCCGTCGAACCTGACCGGCCACTTCCGCATGCCGTACGACCCCTACGTGATCGACGTCATCCGGACGGTCCTCGACCCCGATGCCGAGCGGCACGCTTCG
>NZ_LVCT01000759.1:0-1022 GCF_001647205.1 Rhodococcus sp. EPR-134 | reverse complement strand
ACCGAGATCACGTGGGTCGGGATGTTTACTCGGCGAGCTTGGCAGTGGCCTGCGCCCACAGGAAGAACTTGTTCGTTCCGAGGTCGCGGACGGTCTTGATGTTGAACGCTGCCTTCAAATGTTCTGCGTCCGAATCGCTTACGCCGTTGAGTGCCGCGACCGGGGCGTCCGCCAATTCTTCGACGGACTTTCCTGCGTAGGCCTTGTCGAACTTACTGTCGATGCCTGCCATCTAAGTTCCTCCGTGTGATCGGTGTATCCCGTATCAGCCTCCGCCGAGTGGCGACGACAGAAACAGTCAATACCGAGGACCGGTGAATGTGCAGGGTTCTGATCAAAGAAATTGCTGAGAAAGTGGTTCGGTGTGGCGCGAGGTAGGTCGTAGCTCTCGCAGTCCTTAGACTGACAGTTCCACCCACCGACACATCCGGGAGCATTTTCGTGAGTTGCAGTCCACCGCGTTCGACAGGCCGATCGGCTGATCAGAGTCCGAAGAGCCCAACGAAACGGGAGAGCTGACATGCGCGTCGTGTTCGCCGGAACACCCGAACCCGCGGTTCCTTCACTGCGTCGGCTCATCGAATCCGCCAACCACGAAGTGGTAGCCGTCGTCACGCGTCCGGACGCTGTGGCGGGCCGCGGTCGAAAAGTCGCCCGATCGCCGATCGGTCTGCTTGCCGACGAGCACGGCATCCCGGTGCTGACGCCGGCCAAGGCGTCCGATCCCGACTTCGCGGCCGAACTCGCCCGCCTCGAACCGGACTGTGCACCCGTCGTCGCCTACGGAAACCTGTTGCCACAGAACGTCCTCGACATTCCGAAATACGGTTGGGTCAATCTGCATTTCTCGTTGCTTCCCGCGTGGCGCGGCGCCGCGCCGGTGCAGGCCGCGATCAGTGCCGGTGACGAGGTGACGGGTGCGAGCGCGTTCCGTTTGGAAGCCGGGATGGATACCGGCCCCGTGTACGGAGTGATGACCGAGCGGATTCGCGACACCGATACGGCGGGCGACCTGCTCGGAC
>NZ_LVCT01000758.1:0-413 GCF_001647205.1 Rhodococcus sp. EPR-134 | reverse complement strand
AAAGAGCGCGCTCGTCGAGCAGCCCCGAGTACTCGGACAGCGAGATTCCCTTGACGATGCGCGAGCCCCAGAAGGGAGGTGTCGGCACCGCGATGTCGGCTGCGACATCGGAACGCTCCGGCAGGACCACGGGAACCGCTGCAGCCTTGCGCTTTTCGGCGATGCGCTTGGAACGCTCGTGACGTGCCTTACGCTCGGCAGCCTTCTCGCGAGCAGCGATGGCCTCCGGGCTGTCCGGCGCCGGGCCGCCACCACGCTTGGTCGTCATGATCTGGTCCATCAAGTTCAGACCCTCGAAGGCGTCGCGGGCATAGCTGACGTCGCCCTCGTACACCTCCTGCAGGTCGTTCTCGACGTAGGAGCGCGTGAGCGCCGCACCACCGAGCAGAACCGGGAACTTCTCGGCGACTCCG
>NZ_LVCT01000757.1:0-13018 GCF_001647205.1 Rhodococcus sp. EPR-134 | reverse complement strand
CCACCGCGGTGCGACTCGGGCAGATTCAGCCCCCGGGCAAGAAATTGATGTCGGCAGGGGACTGGGCACGCGGTGCCCGACTCGACGCGGAGGTACGAGCACAGTGACCGAATCACGACGACCGGCACGGCGGACACAGGGTCCCGGAGCCAAGACCGGCGGCGGCGGCAAGAACACCAAGCCGAAGCAGGCCAAGCGGCCTGATCCGGCAACCGCCGGGCTCGATCAACCGCGTCTGGCGGCGCGTGACGTCCTGCGCGCGGTCCGTGAGCGTGACGCGTACGCGAACCTGGTTCTGCCAGGGCTCCTGCGTGACCGCAAACTCGACGCACGCGACGCTGCGCTGGCAACCGAACTGGCGTACGGCGCGGCACGTGCTCAGGGGCTGCTGGATGCGGTGATCGCGCATGCAGCGGGTCGGCCGATCGAAGAGATCGACGGAACGCTGCTCGATGTTCTCCGACTCGGCTCGTACCAATTGCTGCGCACTCGTGTCGCACCGCACGCTGCCGTCGCAACTTCGGTCGATCTGGTCCGCGCCGAAAACGGCCAGGGCCGAGCAGGATTCGTCAATGCGGTCCTGCGCCGTGTTTCCGAACGCACCCAGGAGGAGTGGGTCGAGCTGCTGGCCCCGAAGGACCCGGTCGGCCGGCTCGCCTTCGAGCACGCTCACCCCCTGTGGATCGCGCAGGTATTTGCCGACTCGCTCGGCGCTGCTGCCGGTGAACTCGAAGACGTCCTGATCGCCGACGACGCCCGCCCTGCCGTACACCTCGTCGCCCGCCCCGGCGAGATCTCCGCCGAGGAGCTTGCACTGGTGACCGGCGGCGAGATCGGGCCGTACTCGCCGTACGCCGTGCATCTCGACGGCGGTGACCCCGGACAGCTCGAGGCGGTCCGCCAAGGCTTGGCGGGCGTGCAGGACGAGGGCAGTCAGCTGGTGGCCCGCGCCCTCAGCATTGCTCCTCTCGAAGGTGAAGACTCCGGACGCTGGCTCGATCTCTGCGCAGGTCCGGGCGGTAAGGCAGCGCTTCTCGGCGCTCTCGCCGGTATCGAAGGCGGGCGACTCGACGCCGTCGAGCCCGTCGAACATCGCGCCGAACTGATCCGCAAGACCACTCGCGAGCTTCCCGTGGACGTACACGTGGCGGACGGCCGCGAATCCGGGCTCGAACCCGGATACGACCGCATCCTCGTCGACGCTCCCTGCACCGGGTTGGGTGCGCTGCGTCGGCGCCCAGAGGCACGTTGGCGTCGGCAGCCGTCCGATGTGGCCCCGCTCGTGAAGTTGCAGCGTGAATTGCTTGCTGCCGCAATCGAACTGGTTCGCCCCGGCGGAGTGGTGCTGTACTCCACGTGCTCGCCGCACTTGTCGGAAACGCTGGCAGTGTTCGCCGATGCAGTGCGACGTCACGGCGTCGTGGAACTCGACACCAAGGAATTGGTGCCAGGTGTCCCAGACGTCGGCGACGGATCGTCGGTTCAGTTGTGGCCGCACCGACACGGGACCGATGCGATGTTCATGGCCGCTTTGCGCAAGCCGCTGGCCTGATCGGATGACTTCTGGGCATCGGTAGTCGTATGGTGCCTACATGGTTACGTGGGAACAGGTTGTAGTACTCGGTTCGGCTCTTCCCTCCGTGGAAGAGTCGACCTCGTACAACACCCCGGCACTCAAGGTGGCAGGTAAGACTTTTGCGCGGCTCCGCACCGAAGCGGAGGGCGCTTTGGTCGTGATGTGCGGTCTGGACGAGAAGGAGGCGCTACTCGCCAGTGGCGAGGCGGCTTTCTTCACCACCGATCACTATCACGGGCACGGCTCGATCCTCGTGCACCTCGAACTGATCGACGAGGTGCAGTTGGGTGAGATGCTCGAAGACGCGTGGCGGATCAAGGCACCGGCCAAGGTGCGAAAGCTCCACACCGTCGTCAAGAACTGATCTGATTGCACCGGCTCCGATGTGCATGCACGGTCGGCAATGAGACACAGCTAAACTCGGCGTCGTGGCTTCCCCGATGATTGCACCGTCCATTCTGTCCGCAGATTTTGCTCGACTCGCTGATGAAGCGACTGCCGTGTCCGGCTCCGACTGGCTTCACGTCGACGTGATGGACGCGCATTTCGTTCCCAATCTCACGCTGGGTCTGCCGGTGGTCGAGAGTCTGCTGAAGGCGACGGATATTCCGCTCGACTGCCATCTCATGATCGAGAATCCGGAGCGCTGGGCGCCGCCGTACGCCGAGGCCGGTGCGTACAACGTCACGTTTCACGCCGAGGCCACCGACGATCCGCGTTCGGTTGCCCGCGATATTCGTGCAGCTGGTGCCAAGGCGGGGCTGAGCATCAAGCCTGGAACCCCGATCGACGACTACCTGGAAATCCTCAAGGACTTCGACACCCTCTTGATCATGAGCGTCGAACCCGGATTCGGTGGTCAGTCCTTCATGCCTCAGGTGCTCGACAAGGCACGCGCAGTTCGAAAGCTCGTCGACTCGGGTGAGCTGACGCTCCTTGTCGAAATCGACGGCGGCATCAACGCTTCCACGATCGAGCAGGCCGCTGAAGCAGGGATCGACTGCTTCGTCGCCGGTTCGGCGGTGTACGGAGCGAGTGATCCCGGTGAGGCGGTGCGCAAGCTGCGCGCGCAGGCCGCCTCGGCGTCGCCGCACCTGACGCTGTCGGTCTGAGCCGCTCGATGGCAAAGGGTGGACAGGCGTCGACGGCTGATCTCGACGCCGCGATGCAGATCGCGCTGGCCGCAGCTGATTCCGCGCGCGGATTCACTAGCCCCAACCCACCGGTCGGCGCGGTCATCCTCGCTGCCGACGGAACCATCGCGGGCGTCGGTATGACGCAACCGCCCGGTGGACCGCACGCGGAGGTCGTGGCTCTCGACGAGGCCGGCGATGCAGCGCGTGGCGGTACGGCAGTGGTGACACTGGAACCGTGCAATCACCAGGGGCGAACCGGCCCTTGCTCACAGGCATTGATCGATGCCGGAGTCTCGGCGGTTGTCTACGCCGTCGGTGATCCCAATCCCGAGGCTTCCGGCGGCGCAGCGACGCTCATGCGCGCTGGAATCAGCGTCACGGCCGGACTGAGAGCACCCGAGGTGGAAGCTGGTCCACTGCGGGCCTGGCTGCACAAACAGCGCACCGGTCGCCCGCACATCACGTGGAAGTACGCGGCCAGTCTGGACGGACGCAGCGCCGCCGAGGACGGAACGAGTCAGTGGATCACCGGTCCGCAGGCGAGGGCGCGCGTGCATGCGCAGCGAGCGCAGATCGATGCGATCGTGGTCGGTACCGGCACCGTGTTCGCCGACGATCCGTGGCTGACCGCACGTCAGCCCACCGGTGAGCTCGCGGCGCACCAACCCGTTCGCGTCGTCGTCGGAAAGCGCGAAATACCCTCGACGGCAAGCATTCTCGACGACACCGCACCGACTCTGGTGCTCAACACCGACAACATCGACGAAGTAGTCGAGGCGTTGGGGGAGTACACGGACGTACTTCTCGAGGGTGGGCCCCGTCTGGCCGGAGCATTCCTTGCCGCCGGATATGTCGACGTCATAGAGGCATACATCGCTCCGATCCTGCTCGGCGCGGGCGCCTCCGCACTCGTCGATGCCGGAGTGCACACCATCACCGACGCCCACCGATTCCGTTTGGAGTCTGCGGTAACGATCGGCCCCGATATTTTGTTGAGTCTGGTTCCGGAGAGTTCTGCTCCGGGGAACGAGGAGTAGGGCGCGTGTTCACAGGAATTGTGGAAGAACTCGGCGAAATCGTCGCCAAGGAAGAACTGGTCGATGCTGCACGTTTCACGGTGCGCGGGCCACTGGTCACCTCCGACGCCGGTCACGGTGATTCGATCGCGGTCAACGGAGTGTGCCTGACGGTGGTCGACGTGCTTGCCGACGGTTCGTTCACCGCAGATGTCATGCAGGAAACCCTGAACCGCTCGAGCCTGGCGAAATTGGATGTCGGCTCTCGCGTCAACCTCGAGCGTGCCGCGGCGCTGAACAGCCGACTCGGCGGCCACCTGGTTCAAGGGCATGTCGATGGAACAGGCCACGTCATTTCCCGCTCGCCGTCCGAGAACTGGGAGGTAGTGCGGATCGCACTGCCCGACTCCATTTCCCGTTACGTCGTGGAGAAGGGTTCGATCACCGTCGACGGAGTCTCGCTGACGGTCTCCGCGCTGGGCGGAGACCGCGGGTTCGAGTACTTCGAGATTTCGCTGATCCCGACAACGCTCGAGTTGACGACGCTCGGAACCGCTGTGGTCGGTACGCCGGTCAACCTCGAGGTGGACGTGATCGCGAAGTACGTCGAGCGGCTTCACTCTGCCGGTCGGTAGGACCAGGCTGATCGGACCCGTCCGATTGGTCGTAGGGTTGTCAGTGCATCCGTCGGATGCACTTGTTGTATTCGATGATGTGAAAAGTCAAGACTTTGGAGTGCGAGCACGTGACCAGGTTCGACAGTATCGAGCGCGCAGTAGCAGATATCGCTGCAGGTAAAGCTGTTGTCGTCGTGGACGACGAGGATCGCGAGAACGAGGGCGACCTCATCTTCGCCGCCGAGAAAGCCACCCCGGAACTGGTGGCGTTCATGGTCCGGTACACCTCCGGCTACCTGTGCGTGCCGCTCGACGGTGACGATTGCGATCGGCTGGGCCTGCCCCCGATGTACGCCACCAACCAGGACAAGCACGGCACGGCGTACACCGTCACGGTCGACGCCCGTGAGGGAATCGGTACCGGCATCTCGGCGTCGGACCGCGCTGCGACGATGCGTCTGCTCGCCAACCCCGAATCCGGTGCCAACGATTTCACTCGCCCCGGTCACGTCGTTCCGCTCCGCGCGAAGGAAGGCGGAGTACTGCGTCGTCCTGGCCACACGGAAGCTGCAGTCGACCTCGCCCGCATGGCGGACCTGCGTCCTGCCGGCGTCATCTGCGAAATCGTCAGCCAGAAGGACGAAGGCGCGATGGCTCAGACCGACGAGCTGCGAGTATTTGCCGACGAACACAACCTTGCTCTGATCTCGATCGCGGACCTCATCGCGTGGCGTCGCAAGCACGAGAAGCACGTGCTGCGCATCGCCGAGGCCCGCATCCCCACCCGCCACGGTGAGTTCACCGCTGTCGGCTACACGAGCATCTACGACGAGGTCGAGCACGTTGCGCTGGTGCGCGGCGACATCGCAGGCCCCGACGGAGACGGTAGCGACGTGCTCGTCCGCGTTCACTCCGAGTGCCTCACCGGCGACGTCTTCGGTTCGCTGCGGTGCGATTGCGGCCCGCAGCTCGACGCCGCACTGGACATGGTCGCCCAGGAGGGCCGCGGCGTTGTTCTGTACATGCGCGGGCACGAGGGTCGTGGCATCGGTCTCATGCACAAGCTGCAGGCCTACCAGCTCCAGGACGCCGGTTCCGACACCGTCGACGCCAATCTCGAACTCGGCCTACCGGCGGACGCCCGTGACTACGGCATCGGTGCCCAGATCCTCGTCGATCTGGGGATCTCGTCGATGCGTCTGCTGACCAACAACCCGGCCAAGCGTGTGGGTCTGGACGGCTACGGCCTGCAGATCACCGATCGTGTTCCGATGCCGTTGCGCGCGAATGCGGAGAACCTCACCTACCTGCGCACCAAGCGCGATCGGATGGGGCACGATCTGATCGGACTGGACGAGTACGAGGCGAACCAGAACACCGCACAGCCGGGAACCGCATTGTGAGCGGGGAAGGTCAGCCGCAGCTCGCGATCGCCGAGGCCAAGGATCTGAAGCTGGCGATCGTTGCCGGGCAGTGGCACGCGACGATCTCCGAGGCTCTGATCGCCGGCGCGCAGCGCGTCGCGCAGGAGGCACAGATCAAGGACGTGACACTGGTCCGTGTCGCCGGCGCGATCGAACTGCCGGTCGTTGCGCAGGCATTGGCGCGCACGCACGACGCCGTCGTCGCACTCGGTGTTGTCATCCGCGGCGGTACGCCGCACTTCGAGTACGTGTGCGACGCGGTCACCGCGGGCCTCACACGCGTCTCGCTCGACGAAAGCACCCCCGTGGGGAACGGTGTCCTGACCACCGACACCGAGCAGCAGGCTCTTGACCGTTCGGGTCTGCCGGGTAGCGTCGAGGACAAGGGCGCACAGGCCTGCGCCGCCGCACTGGACACCGCAGTGACCCTGCGCCATCTCCGAGCACCATGGACCGAGGATTCGTTTCGATGAGTACACCCGGCGACAACGAGAACTGGGAACTGATCGCGTCACCGCGTAAGTCGACGCGATACGCGATCGGAGTTGCCGTCCTCCTGGTGATCGTTCACGTCACACTTGCACTCCTGCTCCGCCAGGGGTCCACCGGCGTGTACTTCCGTGCCGCGGACCAGATCGCGATGGCAGGCATCGGCACCATTCTGGCTCTCGGTGTGCTGATGTTGACGCGGCCCCGGGTCAAGGTGGGCAAGCAGGGTATCGCCGTACGAAACATCCTGGGCGAGAAGATCGTCGACTGGGATCTGTTCGAGGGACTCTCGTTCCCCGACGGTGCCGCCTGGGCACGCATCGAGTTGCCCGACGACGAGTACATGGCAGTGATGGCGATCCAGTCCAACGACCGCGAGTACGCCGTCGACACGGTCGGTAAGTTCCGCGAACTGGCCGACCGCTACGCACCGGTCGCGCACAAGAGCAACTGACGTCTTCCGACCGGTTCGGTGCCCGCATCCTGCGCGTTTCCGAGTCGGTCGGTGGCGGCGACTAACCTGAAACCGTGCCGGATCCCTCGACTTACCGCCCCGCTACCGGAACCATTCCGGCTGCGCCGGGCGTCTACAAATTTCGCGATCCGCATGGTCGGGTCATTTACGTCGGAAAGGCGAAAAGCCTCCGTTCACGTTTGAACTCGTACTTCGCGGACGTCACGACACTTCATCCCCGTACTCGGCAGATGGTGACCACCGCCGGCAGCGTCGAGTGGACCGTCGTCAGTACCGAAGTCGAAGCGCTTCAGCTCGAGTACAACTGGATCAAGGAATTCGATCCGCGGTTCAACGTCCGGTACCGCGACGACAAGACGTATCCGGTTCTCGCGGTGACGCTCAACGAAGAGTTCCCGCGACTGTTCGTCTACCGCGGTCCGCGGCGCAAGGGTGTCCGGTACTTCGGTCCCTACTCCCATGCCTGGGCGATCCGCGAAACTCTCGATCTGCTGCTACGAGTCTTTCCCGCACGAACGTGCTCGTCCGGAGTCTTCAAACGGCACAACCAGATCGGTCGTCCGTGTCTGCTCGGCTACATCGACAAGTGCTCGGCGCCCTGCGTCGGGCGAGTCAGCGCCGAGGAGCATCGACAGATCGTCGAAGATTTCTGCGACTTCCTCGCCGGCCGCACGGACAAGTTGGTCAAAGATCTCGAAAAGCGCATGCAGCAGGCTTCCGAGGATCTCGACTTCGAGACCGCAGCCCGTCTGCGTGACGATATCGGCGCTTTGCGCAAGGCGCTCGAGAAGCAGGCCGTCGTACTCGGTGACGGCACCGACGCCGATCTCGTCGCCTTTGCCACCGATGATCTCGAAGCCGCCGTTCAGGTGTTCCACGTGCGGGGCGGACGCGTGCGGGGTCAGCGTGGATGGGTCGTGGAGAAGGCAGGCGACGCCATCGACTGGGCCGCACTCGACGCCGAGTCCGACCTGCCGATCCTGGTCGAGCAGTTCCTCACCCAGTTCTACGGGGAGCAGGCGGCCCTCGACCCGGGAGCGGGTTCCGAGGCCGGGATCAGCGCAGTTCCCAAGGAAGTTCTGGTGCCGGTTCTGCCGGCAAACGCGACCGAGATCCAGGCGTGGCTGAGCAAGCTTCGGGGATCGCAAGTGCAACTGCGGGTTCCGCAACGTGGCGACAAGAAAGACCTCGCCGAAACAGTTCAGCGAAACGCGAAAGAGGCTCTGGCGCAGCACAAGCTCAAGCGTGCCGGCGATTTCACTTCGCGTTCTGCGGCGCTGCAGGGCATCCAGGAAGCACTGGACCTGGACTCGGCTCCGCTACGAATCGAATGCATCGACATCAGTCACGTCCAGGGAACCGACGTCGTGGCGTCACTGGTCGTGTTCGAGGACGGGCTCCCGCGTAAGTCGGACTACCGGCACTACGCGATCAAGGAAGCCGCCGGCGACGGTCATTCCGACGACGTCGCGAGTATCGCCGAGATCACGCGTCGGCGGTTCCTGCGCCACAACCGCGACCTGGGCGTCCTCGCGGCGTCGGCGTCGACCATGGACTCGGACGGTGGGGACCTGGCTCCCGAAGCGGCGATCGACCCGGCGACGGGCCGGCCTCGGCGGTTCGCCTATCCGCCCAATCTGTTCGTCGTGGACGGCGGCGCCCCTCAGGTCACGGCGGCAGCGGCGGTCCTCGACGAGCTGGGGGTCACTGACGTCGCGGTAGTCGGGTTGGCCAAAAGACTCGAAGAGGTATGGGTACCGGGGGAAGAAGATCCGGTCATCCTCCCTCGGACGAGCGAGTCGTTGTACCTACTGCAGCGCATCCGAGACGAAGCCCACCGCTTCGCGATCACGTTCCATCGCAGCAAACGCTCGAGGCGGATGACGGCTTCGGCTCTGGATTCGGTCAAGGGGCTCGGTGAAACTCGTCGAACCGCTCTGGTGGCTCACTTCGGTTCCGTGGCGAAGCTGAAAACGGCAACGGTCGAGGAGATCATGCAGGTCCCCGGTATCGGTGAGACCACCGCCACAGCAGTTCTGGCCGCACTCGGCACGGATTCGGCTGCAGCCGACGCGGGCGCTGAAGCTCGAGCGCTGCCAGCCGCGGTAGGGGATGATGAGCTGGACACGGAATCCGAATCGTCTGTTACGTCTGCTGACGCGCCCAGCGCCGAATCCGGTAGCGGTGACGAGGGCTCCGAGTCGCGAGAATTGTCCATGCCGACGACGGGGCCGAGTGCACAGTGACTACCGACAGCGCCAAAGACAGTCGAACGATGGATTTCCTGCTGGTGACGGGATTGTCCGGAGCAGGTTTGAGTACCGCTGCCAAGGTGCTCGAAGACCTCGGCTGGTATGTCGCGGACAATTTGCCACCTGAGCTCATTTCCCGAATGGTCGGTCTGAGCTTGACCTCCGATCCGCCGGTCGATCGTCTGGCCGTCGTGATCGACGTGCGGAGTCGACTCTTCACCGGCGATCTCGGGTGGGTGCTCACCGAGCTCGAGGCGGAACCGATCCACACTCGGGTGCTGTACCTCGAAGCGTCGGACGACGTGTTGATCCGACGGTTCGAACAGGTGCGCCGCAGTCATCCGTTGCAGAACGACGGCATCGACGGCACGTTGTCCGAAGGGATCGCAGCCGAGCGTCGGCAGTTGGCCGTGGTGAAGGCGGCCGCCGATCTGGTCATCGACACGTCGGCACTGAAGGCGCATCAGCTGCGTCAGAAGATCGAAACGGCGTTCGGAAACGATGCC
The DNA here is from genome assembly GCF_001647205.1 of Rhodococcus sp. EPR-134. Classification (NCBI taxonomy): domain Bacteria; kingdom Bacillati; phylum Actinomycetota; class Actinomycetes; order Mycobacteriales; family Nocardiaceae; genus Rhodococcus; species Rhodococcus sp. EPR-134. Next base: position 3,527 of record NZ_LVCT01000757.1, on the reverse strand, counting down.
AACCGAACGATGAAGGTGACGGTCCAGTCGTTCGGATTCAAGTACGGCCTGCCCATGGACGCCGATCTCGTCTGTGACGTTCGTTTCCTGCCCAATCCCCACTGGATCCCTGAACTTCGCCCGCACACCGGTCAGGACGCCGACGTTCGCGACTACGTGTTGTCGCGCGAGGGCGCGGAAGACTATCTCGACACCTACCGACATCTGGTGGATTTGACGATCGCCGGATATCGACGAGAAGGAAAGCGCTACATGACAATTGCGGTCGGATGCACCGGCGGTAAGCACCGAAGCGTAGCCATGTCCGAAGCTCTCGCGAGGCGTTTGGGTTCCGAGGACGACATCTCGGTCAGCATCGTGCACCGGGATCTGGGGCGCGAATGAGTGAACCGACACATCGCTCGCGGGAGACACCCGAGGGGCCGGCCATCGTCGCGCTCGGCGGCGGGCACGGATTGTTCGCCACGCTCCAGGCCGTCAGACGCTTGACGTTCGACGTCACCGCCGTGGTCACGGTCGCCGACGACGGTGGTTCGTCGGGCCGGCTGCGCGCCGAACTCGGCGTCATCCCGCCTGGAGACCTCCGGATGGCGCTGGCAGCTCTCGCGTCGGACGAACCCGAGATAGTCGACTGGACTCGGACCATTCAGCATCGCTTCGGCGGTGTCGGCGCACTTGCCGGGCACTCGGTGGGCAATCTCATCCTGGCCGGACTGACCGAGGTGCTCGGCGATCCGGTCGTCGCGCTCGACGAGATGGCGCGACTGCTGCGAATCCGTGGCCGTGTGCTGCCGATGTCGCCGATCGCGCTCGAGATCGAAGCCGACGTTCAGGGACTCGAAGAGGACCCCCGCGTCAGCCGCTGCATTCGTGGACAGGTTGCCGTCGCGACCACCCCGGGCAAGGTTCGGCGTGTGAGACTGCTCCCGTCCAATCCGCCCGCGTGCCCCGATGCCGTGACTGCGATCGATCGTGCCGATCTCGTGGTTCTCGGCCCGGGATCGTGGTTCTCGAGCGTGATCCCACACGTCCTGGTACCCGAACTCGTCGAATCACTGTCGTCGACGAAGGCTCGAAAGGTACTGGTGCTCAATCTCGCACCCGAGCCGGGGGAGACCGCCGGATTCTCCGCGGAGCGTCACCTGCACGTACTCTCCCAACACGTGCCCGATTTCCGGGTCGACTACGTGGTGGTCGACTCGGCGTCGGTACCGGCCGGGCGTGAACGTGAACATCTGCAGCGTGCGGCGGATCAATTTTCAGCCGAAGTCAGGTACGCGGATGTCGCGGACACCTCACCGGGCGCAGCGCATGTACACGATCCGGCAAAACTGGCCGATGTACTGGCTGAACTGTCGAGCAGTGCGGCAGTAGGGGATTCGACACAGTCTTCCCTGCAAGAACAGCAATCCGAAGAACAGAGGGAGAACGCTTCGTGGCAATGACAGCGGAGGTCAAGGACGAACTGAGCCGGTTAGTGGTGACTCAGGTCAGCTGCCGCAAGGCAGAGGTCTCCGCGTTGCTGCGCTTTGCCGGTGGGCTCCACATCGTCGGCGGCCGGGTGGTCGTCGAAGCAGAGGTGGATCTGGGCTCCACGGCGCGACGTCTGCGCCGGGAGATATTCGACCTGTTCACCTACAGTGCCGACGTGCACGTACTCAGTGCGGGCGGGCTTCGAAAGTCCGCTCGTTACATCGTGCGTGTGGCGAAGGAGGGTGAGGCCCTCGCGCGCCAGACGGGACTGCTCGATCTTCGCGGGCGCCCGGTTCGCGGCTTGCCTGCGCAGGTCGTCGGCGGAAGTGTCGGCGACGCCGAAGCAGCGTGGCGCGGTGCGTTCCTCGCGCACGGTTCCCTGACCGAACCCGGCCGTTCGTCGGCGCTCGAAGTGAGCTGCCCCGGCCCGGAAGCTGCACTTGCTCTGGTTGGAGCTGCGCGGCGTCTGGGGATCTCGGCGAAGGCACGTGAGGTTCGCGGAACGGATCGTGTGGTGATCCGCGACGGTGAGGCCATCGGCGATCTCCTGACCCGAATGGGAGCCCAGGACACACGCCTGGTGTGGGAGGAGAGGCGGATGCGACGCGAGGTCCGCGCCACCGCCAATCGTCTCGCCAATTTCGACGACGCAAACCTGCGACGCTCTGCTCGCGCTGCCGTTGCGGCTGCTGCGCGCGTCGAGCGTGCGTTGGAGATCCTCGGTGAGGACGTGCCCGATCACCTCGCGGCGGCGGGTGCACTGCGCGTCGAGCATCGGCAGGCGTCCCTCGAAGAACTCGGCCAGTTGGCCGACCCGCCGATGACCAAGGACGCCGTTGCCGGACGTATCCGTCGCCTGCTGTCCATGGCTGATCGCAAGGCCAAGGAAACGGGCATACCCGACACCGAATCCGCAGTGAATGTGGAGCTACTCGAAGAGGGGTGACCTGCCCTCCGTCAGGGTGGGCTGCGCACGTTCGGGCCACGCGCATTAGGGTATGAGTCACATCGACCGATGAACCCCACGTCCGCGTCGTGCACACACGGATTCGGAGTATGCGTGGGTCAAGTTGCACACCAGAATCATGGTCAAAGGAGCGAATTGTGACTGTCCGGGTTGGCGTAAACGGTTTCGGCCGTATCGGACGTAACTTCTTCAGGGCGGTGGATGCGCAGAAGGCGCTCGGAACCACCGATATCGAGATCGTGGCAGTCAACGACCTGACTGACAACGCGACGCTCGCTCACCTGCTGAAGTACGACTCCATCCTCGGCCGTTTGCCGTACGACGTGTCGCTCGACGGTGACGACACGATCGTCGTCGGCGATCAGCGCATCAAGGCCCTCGCACACCGTGGCCCGTTGAACGAACTTCCCTGGGGCGAGCTGGGCGTCGACGTCGTCGTCGAGTCCACCGGCATCTTCACCGACGCCGCAAAGGCCAAGGGACACCTCGAAGCCGGCGCCAAGAAGGTCATCATCTCGGCTCCGGCCAAGGGTGAAGACATCACCATCGTGATGGGCGTCAACGACGACAAGTACGACGGCAGCCAGAACATCATCTCCAACGCGTCGTGCACCACCAACTGCCTCGGCCCCATCGCCAAGGTTCTCGACGACGAGTTCGGCATCGTCAAGGGTCTGATGACCACGATCCACGCGTACACCCAGGATCAGAACCTGCAGGACGCTCCGCACGCAGACCTCCGTCGCGCCCGCGCAGCTGCCCTCAACATCGTTCCCACCGGTACCGGTGCAGCCAAGGCAATCGGCCTGGTTCTCCCGCAGCTGCTCGGCAAGCTCGACGGCTACGCACTGCGCGTGCCGATCCCCACGGGCTCGGTCACCGACCTCACCGCGAACCTGAAGAAGTCGGCCACCGCCGACGAGATCAACGCTGCGATGAAGGCTGCTGCCGAAGGACCCCTCAAGGGCATCCTGAAGTACACCGACGCACCGATCGTCTCCTCGGACATCGTCACCGACCCGCACTCGTCGATCTTCGACTCGGGTCTGACGAAGGTCATCGACGACCAGGTCAAGATCGTCTCCTG
>NZ_LVCT01000756.1:0-2332 GCF_001647205.1 Rhodococcus sp. EPR-134 | reverse complement strand
CAGACGCTGAAGGATCTGCTGGACGCTGGGGTCGAGGGGCGCACCGTACTGGTGCGTTCCGACCTCAACGTCCCGTTGGATGGCGGAGAAATCACGGACCCGGGTCGCATCGTCGCGTCCGCTCCCACCCTGCGGGCACTTGCCGAGGGTGGAGCGAAGGTCATCGTGACCGCGCACCTCGGACGCCCCGACGGTCAGCCCGATCCCAAGTTCTCCCTCGCACCGGTTGCCGCGAAGTTGGCCGAAATCCTCGGTCGCAACGTGCAACTCGCCGGTGACGTCGTGGGACAGGACGCGCTGGCTCGTTCCGAAGGACTCACCGATGGTGACGTCCTGATGCTCGAGAACATCCGTTTCGACCCTCGCGAGACCAGCAAGGACGAAGCCGAGCGGGTCAAGCTCGCCAAGGCTCTCGTCGAGCTGGTCGGTGACGACGGCGCATTCGTCTCCGACGGATTCGGTGTTGTTCACCGTAAGCAGGCGTCGGTCTTCGACGTCGCGAAGCTGCTCCCGCATTACGCCGGATACCTGGTCGGCGCCGAGGTCGAGGTGCTCGCCAAGCTCACGCAGGACGCAGCGCGTCCGTACGCGGTGGTGCTCGGTGGCTCCAAGGTCTCGGACAAGCTGGCCGTCATCGAGGCACTGGCACCGAAGGTCGACACTCTGGTGATCGGCGGCGGAATGTTCTACACGTTCCTCGCGGCTCAGGATGTGTCCGTGGGCAATTCGCTATGCGAAGAGTCCATGATCGAGACCTGCAAGGATCTCCTCGACCGGTACGCCGACGTCATCCACATCCCTCAGGATGTTGTCGTCGCGGACTCCTTCTCGGCCGATGCCGAGTCGAAGATCGTTCCGTTCGACAAGATTCCCGACGGCTGGATGGGTCTGGACATCGGACCGGAGTCGGTCAAGCGCTTTGCCGCGATCCTGACCGGCGCCAAGACGGTGTTCTGGAACGGCCCGATGGGCGTGTTCGAGTTCCCGAAGTTCGAGGCAGGCACCCGCGGTGTCGCCGAGGCAATCGTGGAGGCAACCGAGAAGGGCGCCTTCAGCGTCGTCGGCGGCGGCGACTCCGCAGCAGCCGTTCGTCAGCTCGGTATCCCGGACGAGGGCTTCTCGCACATTTCCACCGGTGGTGGCGCTTCCCTCGAGTACCTCGAGGGCAAAGAGCTGCCTGGCATCGCAGTACTGGAAGGCTGATCCGACATGGCACGTAAGCCGTTGATCGCCGGCAACTGGAAGATGAACCTGAACCACCTCGAGGCTATCGCCCTGGTGCAGAAGATCGCTTTCTCCTTGCCTGCGAAGTACTTCGACAAAGTGGACGTCACGGTCATCCCGCCGTTCACCGACATCCGAAGCGTCCAGACGCTGATAGAGGGCGACAAGCTCCTCCTCACGTACGGCGCGCAAGATGTCTCGGCTCATGACTCGGGTGCGTTCACGGGCGAGATCAGCGGCTCCATGCTGGCCAAGCTCGGTTGCACCTTCGTCGTGGTCGGTCACTCCGAGCGTCGCACCCTTCACGGTGAGACCAACGAGACCGTCCTCGCGAAGACGAAGGCTGCTCTCAAGAACGGCCTCACGCCGATCGTGTGCATCGGCGAAGGCCTCGAGATCCGCGAAGCGGGCGAGCATGTCGCCTACAACGTCGACCAGCTCAAGGGTTCGTTGGCGGGCCTGAGCGCGGAGGAGATCTCCAAGATCGTCATCGCGTACGAACCTGTCTGGGCCATCGGCACCGGCCGTGTCGCTTCTGCCGCCGATGCACAGGAAGTGTGTGCTGCGGTACGAGCAACAGTGGCCGAACTTGCCGACGCCGAGGTCGCGGCCGGCGTTCGCGTTCTGTACGGCGGTAGCGTCAGCTCCAAGAACGTCGGAGAGATCGTCGGCCAGACCGACGTCGACGGCGCTCTTGTCGGAGGCGCGTCGCTCAAGGCTGACGAGTTCGCAACACTGTCTGCGATCGCTGCAGGCGGTCCGCTCCCGTGATGATCGGGTAGTGAGCTGAAACTGCTCGAGACTAAGACTGCGGGTGTGTGACCGAGTAGGTCACACACCCGCAGTTTTTTGTTCGCGAGTCAGCTCAGGAGTTTGGTTTCCAGAGCGCCGACGAGTTCGGGAGCAAGCTTTAACCCGGCGGTCAGATAGTTCTCAACGGTTCCGTAGTGGTGCTCGACCTGCTCGAAGGCAGCGCCCAGGTAACTCGCGTCGACGGAAAGCAGCAACCGGATCACCTCGCCCTTGTCTGCATCTGTGGCAGCGGCGATCTTCGCGACTGTTGCCTCGATGTACTCGGCCGAGTACGTGTTCGTGAGCAGGTAGTCCG
>NZ_LVCT01000755.1:0-10598 GCF_001647205.1 Rhodococcus sp. EPR-134 | reverse complement strand
GGTCGCCAGGGCGGCGAACAACTGCGAAAATCCGTTCCGAGTGACGGGGTCTGCGACAAAGCTGCGATTGATGTTCTGCATGAAAGCTGTTGCAGCGTCCGCTGTTCGGAGAGCCATCGCTTCGGCGTGGATGTTTCCGGACAGGATGGGAATGTGGGCGTACATCGCCGGCGCCGGCACGATGTCGGGAGTTTCGTTCGCCTCGGTTTCGGAGCGCACGTCATAGACGGCGGTCAGCCCCAGCGATTCCACGATTGCAAGATCCTCGGGCGAGGGCGTCAGTACGTTTGCACGGTAGAAGACTCCGCGGCTCATCGCCTGTCCGCTGGTCGTGACGTACCCGGGGCCGGCCACGTCGCGGAAGTTGTGAATCGAAGCCAGACGCGGTGTGTCAGGCAGGGGTGTGTCGGGCAGGGCAGTGTTGGGCAGGGCAGTGTCGGAAAGCATGGAGCCGGCCTTTCGGAGGTAGAGTCGCGTCAACTGAAAAACTACTGAATCGGTATCTCGACAGTGTGATCGATGCCACTGACCAAGAGTCGTGCCTGGCCGGGTGCAAAGTCATGTGCGAGGCGGGTATGTGGTCAGGCTATCTGCGCGCGCCTGTATGGTGTTATCGGTTGTAGTTGTCCCTATTGGATTGGTGGACGTAGACAGACATGAAACTGTTCCTGGATATCCTGCTGGTCATCACCAGCTTGCTCCTCATCGCCTTGGTGCTCCTGCATCGCGGTAAGGGCGGCGGTTTGTCGAGTCTGTTCGGTGGCGGTGTCCAGTCCAGCCTGTCCGGATCGACTGTTGTCGAGAAGAACCTCGACCGGTTGACGGTCTTCACCGCGTTGATCTGGCTCATTTCGATCGTCGGCATCGGCCTGGAGATCAAGTTCGCCTGATTCTCGGCTCATGACTTACAGCCGGTAGTTTTTCACACACGAATTTCAGACACGGAACCCCGCCTATCGAGCGGGGTTCTTTGTTTCGGTCGATAATTGTGTGATGACTGAAACCGCGTCGCATCGAGAAACACCGCGAGAGGCCACCGAGCCGCTGCGCGAAGACATCCGGCTTCTCGGCGGAATACTCGGACAAATAGTGCGAGAGCAAGCCGGCGACAATGTGTTCGATCTGGTCGAGCGAGCCCGTGTCGAGTCGTTCCGAGTCCGTCGTTCGGAGATCGATCGCGCCGAACTGGTGTCGCTGTTCGCCGAAATCAGTACGGACGACGCCATTCCCGTCATCCGGGCGTTCAGTCACTTCGCACTGCTCGCCAACCTGGCCGAGGACATCCATCGCGAGCGTCGACGGGCCATCCACGTCAACGCGGGGGAACCGCCCCGCGACAGCACTCTCGCGGCCACGTACACCAAACTTGATGCAGCCGATATCGATTCGGCCACCGTCGAAGAAGCGCTTCGGGGCGCCCTGGTCTCACCCGTCATCACCGCTCACCCGACGGAGACTCGACGCCGTACGGTGTTCGAGACGCAGAGTCGGATCACCGAGTTGATGCGATACCGCGAGCGCACGGCGCTGAGCGTCGCAGAAACCGCTGATGTCGATCTGCAATTGCGCCGTCAGATCCTGACCCTGTGGCAGACGGCTCTGATCCGGCTCAGCCGCCTCCGCATCCAGGATGAAATCGAGGTAGGCCTGCGCTACTACGACGCAGCGTTGTTCGAGGTGATTCCGAAGATCAACGCCGAGGTTCGCAAAGCTCTGCGCACTCGTTGGCCGGACGCCGGGCTCCTGCCGGAACCGATCCTGAGGCCGGGTTCGTGGATCGGCGGTGACCGAGACGGCAATCCGTACGTGACCGGCGAAATCGTCCAGCGCGCCACGTCGCGCGCTGCGGCGACTGCTCTCGAGCATCACCTCGAGGAACTCGAACATCTCGAGCGTGAACTGTCGATGTCGGCGCGGCTGGTTTCCGTCACGCCCGAACTCGATCTGCTGGCGTCTACCTCCGGCGACGACTCTGCCTTCAGGGCCGACGAGCCGTACCGTCGCGCGATTCGCGGTATCCGCGGGCGCTTGAGCGCCACAGCACTGACGGTACTGGGGGAGTTGCCCGCCCACGGGTCCGACGACGGACTCGAGGCGTACACCGACCCGGCACAGTTGCAGCGGGATCTCGGAATCATCGACACCTCGTTGCGTCGTTTCGGTGACGAGACCATCGCCGACGATCGACTCGATCGGCTCCGAGAAGCGGTGGAGGTGTTCGGCTTTCACCTGTCCGGTCTGGACATGCGGCAGAACTCCGAGGTACACGAAAGCGTCGTCGCAGAACTTCTGGCGTGGGCCGGAGTTCACCCGGACTACGCGTCCTTGCCGGAAGCCGATCGAGTCGAATTGCTGTCGGCCGAGTTGACGACGCTGCGACCACTGACTTCGCCGGACGCCGAGTTCAGCGAATTGACCACCAAGGAACTGGCCATCATGGCGGCCGGTGCCAAGGCAGTGCGGGTTCTCGGAGCGGGTGCGGTACCCAACTACATCATCAGCATGTGTACCTCGGTCAGTGACATGCTCGAGGCTGCAGTGCTGCTCAAAGAGGTCGGGGTGCTCGATCCGGGCGTCGGTAGCGAGCCCTCGTGCCCGATCGGCATCGTGCCGTTGTTCGAGACGATCGAGGATCTGCAGGGCGGCGCCGACACATTGCTGGCGACGCTCGACATCCCGATCTATCGTGCGATCGTCCGTTCCCGTGGTGACAGTCAAGAAGTGATGCTCGGGTACTCCGACTCGAACAAGGACGGCGGGTACCTGGCAGCCAACTGGGCGCTGTACCGTGCCGAACTCGACCTCGTCGATGCCGCGCGTAAGAGCGGAATCAGGTTGAGGCTCTTCCACGGCCGCGGCGGAACCGTCGGACGTGGCGGCGGACCGAGTTACGAAGCGATTCTGGCTCAGCCTCCCGGTGCAGTCGCGGGTTCTCTGCGAATCACCGAGCAGGGTGAGGTGATTGCGGCCAAGTACGCCGAACCGCGTCTGGCACATCGCAACCTCGAAACACTCATCGCCGCGACTATCGAGTCGACGTTGCTCGACGTCGAAGGACTCGGCAGCGATGCCGACGCTGCCTACGCGGTACTGGACGAGCTCGCGGCCCTCGCCCGCACCGCGTACAGCGAATTGGTGCACGACACACCAGGATTCGTGCAGTACTTCGAAGCGTCGACACCGGTCGCCGAGATCGGGGCACTCAACATCGGCTCTCGTCCGGCCTCTCGCAAGCAGACCAAGGCGATCTCCGACCTGCGAGCGATTCCCTGGGTGCTCTCGTGGAGTCAGTCTCGCGTGATGCTTCCGGGTTGGTACGGAACCGGCGCCGCGTTCGAAAGATGGATAGACGGAGACGATACTCGGCTTGCCACGTTGACGGCCCTGTACGAGAAGTGGCCGTTCTTCCGAACCGTGCTCTCGAACATGGCCATGGTGATGTCGAAGTCGGATCTCGGTTTGGCGGCCCGGTACGCGGACCTCGTGCCCGACGCCGAACTGCGCGATCGAGTCTTCGGAATGATCACCGACGAGCACGAACGCACAATTCGCATGTACAAGGCAATCACGGGCAACGAGAACCTCTTTGCCGACAACTCGGGCCTCGAGCGTTCGGTCCACAACCGGTTCCCGTACCTCGAACCTCTCAACCATCTACAGGTCGAGCTGATCCGTCGGTACCGTTCCGGCGACGAGAGCGATCAGGTGCGTCGGGGTATCCAGCTGACGATGAACGGCCTGGCCACTGCGCTTCGTAACAGTGGCTAGGTAACAGCGGCTGGTTCTGCAGGTTTACCAGGGTGTGCGTGCGGCGACTCTAGAGCTGTCGCACGCACACCCAACGCTGCGCACCGGACCGAACGGGGACCGCAGTGGATCTGCAATTGGACGGACGAACTGCCGTCGTTACCGGCGCGGGAAAAGGTATCGGGTTGGCGATCACTCGGGCCCTGGTGGCCGAGGGAGTCCACGTCGTCGCGGGCTCGCGGACGCTCTCGCCGGAACTCGAATCGCTGCAGTCCGGCGGCGCCGTCACCTTTGTCGGCGTCGACCTCGCGAGTGTCGAAGGATCAACCCGACTGCTCGAGGTTGCAGCAGCGAGGGGCGGCGTCGACATCCTGGTCAACAACGTCGGCGCCGTCACCCCGAGAACGAGCGGTTTCGCGGCCATCACGGACGAAGAGTGGGCGGCGTCGTTCAATCTGACGTTCTTGTCTGCTGTACGCACTGTTCGCGCTGCGCTGCCGGAGTTGATCCGCCGAGGTGGAGGGAGCATCGTGACGATCAGTTCGGTCAACGCATTCTTACCTGACCCCACGGTGATCGACTACAGCGCCGCCAAAGCGGCATTGACCAACTTCTCGAAGTCGTTGTCGAAAGAACTGGGCGGGCAGGGGATCCGCGTCAATACCGTCAGCCCTGGCCCGGTGCAAACGGAGTTGTGGCTCGGCAAGCACGGAGTGGCCTCGACGCTGGCGAAGGCGAGTGGATCAGCCGCCGACGACATCGTCGAAAGCGCCGCGGCCGGAGCCGAGACTGGGCGGTTTACCTTCCCCGAAGAGGTTGCCGACCTGGTGTTGTTCCTCGCCAGCGATCGTGCGGGGAACGTGACAGGCGCGGATTTCGTGATCGACGGCGGTCTGATCAAGACCTTGTGATCATTGCTGCCTGAAACCTGATCATGTGCGCGACGGTCGACGACGTGATGCACAGGATCACTGCGGACGCGATGACCACCCACAGTCCCCACCCGATGGACGGTCCGGCAGTGTGCCCTGCGAACTCGGTACTACGTCGCACGATGGACGCGGCGTTTCCGACGGCAACGATCAATACCGCGATTCCGACCAAAGGGCCGGTGCAGTGATTCTTGATCTCGGGCGTGACGTCTCGAACCATGAGGGTGATCAACGCGGTCACCGCGCACAGAGCGAGGACGAGAGTGATCGCTCCGCATTCGTCGACACCACTGTGGTCCAGCGCAGAGGATGACGTCCACGGGCCGAGGCTTCCGGCGACGATCCCGGCGCACGCCCAGAGCGATCCGATGAGGCTAGGTCCGAAACGGTCGGGCATGAGGGAGGGAATTGCGCGGGTCGACGGCGTCTGAAACCCGAAGGCGCGTTGGTGATCCGGCTGATTGGGTGTGAACGTCACGCGACGGACCACCTTTCCTCCGCGGCGTCGAGCCGCCCAATCCAATGCTTTTCCGGAGTCTAAGGGCCGCCCAGTTCACTTTTGCCGAATCGAGCGAAATTGATCGAACCGGCGCTAGGGCTCGAGCAACTCGGCGTGAGAATATTCGTTGCGGCCCGCACCGACGAGGCGCTTACTGATCAAACGGCGTCGTGAACGACACTGGTTTGCCGGCGGCGCGCGCGTACGCGATCTCTCGGCGCGTGGACTCACCGATGTATCCGCGAGGGTTGACGACCAGAACCCGATCGGCGAGGTCGATCTTGCGCAGATGGAGCGCGTCGAGCAGGTTCTTCTGCTCGACAGAGACCGCCTCGTCTGCTTCAACCGGCGCGACGACGATCACGCCCGCGAACGTCAGGTCGCGGTTCGCCTCCCGCATCTCTTCAGCGAATCGCGCAGAGCCGCAGATACAGACAATCTCAGGTCGATCGGGCACGGTTCAGTCTCTCATCGACGCGAGAGCCCGCGGCCACACCAGTCTCGTCAGATATCTTCGGCAACGCACCCCAGCTGTCAGTGAACGAAGTCCAGAGCTTCCTTGATCCACGCGTTGAATTCGACGTTCGAACTCGTCCCGGTTCGGTCGACGACGATCCATCCCTTGCTCATCGGCTTACCCCGCATCTCGGGCCAGCTTGCACCCTTGTGCGTCAGAAGCTCGTCGACTCGATCGGGGTCACACCGAACCATGATGTTGCCGTGTGAGTTCGCACTGGCGGCCAGCTTCCCGTTCACCATGAAGCTCAGCCCACCGAACATCTTTACTTCCTCGACGTCGTCCTCGCCCGAGAGCGCATCGCGGATACGCTCAGCCAGCGCTTTGTCGTATGCCATGGAGGCCTCCTGGGGTGGAGTTCCAGGTTAGATCAGATGGCGCAGGTACGTGTGCGGGTCGTGAAGGAACCGCTGCCAGTTCGAAACCAGATCGAGGTCCTCCCAGCTCGAGGCTCGGATTCCCCATTCGCCGATCTCGAGCAGGTTGGCGTTCGGCAGCGCCGCGATGATCGGCGAGTGCGTCGCGATCACCGCCTGCGCGCCGGATTCCACCAGCTCGCCGAGCAGCGCGGCCAGTGTCAGGGTCCCCTGGAAGGAGAGTGCGGCATCGGGTTCGTCGATGAGATAGAAGCCGCCGTCGGAGGTCCTCGACGACAGGATCTCGAGCAGCGCCTCACCGTGGGAGAGGTGATGGTAAAGCGGTTCAGGTCGCTTGGGATTGGGGTTGTCCTCCAAGTACGTGTACAAACCGTGCAGGGTTTCGTCTCGGAGGTAGTACGCCCACTTCGATGCTCCGGGACTCCGCTCGAGCACAAGGTCGAGGCCGCCCGGTTCACTCGATCGAGTCTGATGCCGCGTATTGGTCGACCCGCCTTCGGCGTTGAGACCGAGAACGGCGGCAATAATTTCGATGACGGTCGACTTTCCCGCTCCGTTTTCGCCGACCAGAATGGTGACACCCGGTGGTAGCTCGAGACCGTGCTGAACGATCTGCGCGACTGCAGGCACCGTCATCGGCCAGCTGCCTACGTCGGCGCCCGACGATGGCCCGGCCTTGATGCGGCGGATGGGTTGTCTCTGCACGGCCATACGTTCTCACAAGGCTCCGACGAGAACGGACGTTAGTGGCGCTGCGCGAGCAATTCGACGATCTGAGCCACGAGATCGAGAGGGATCGGTTTGTTCAGCGGGAACTTCACCGTTGATTTCGCAGCCCGGTAAGGGTCGACGGACTTCTCGAACTCGGCGTCACCCGCCGGGAGCGGGTACATCGAGATGTGGTTTTTCCAGCCTGCGAAGTGAATCAGGTTCTTTCCGTGCACCGTCATGGTCGGCATCTGATAGCTGATGGTCTCATCGAGGCCTGGAACCGTGTTGTGAATCGTCTCGCGGATACTCTCGAGGGCTGGTTGCACGTCGGTGGGAAACGAAGCGATGTATTCGTTGATCGTCGCGAATTCGGCCATGCGCGGATCATAATCGCGCTCCGACTCCCAATTGCGGCGACTTGGGGGACAAATGAGACCATTAGGTATGAAAAATCTGGAACCTTGGGAGTTCGCCGGCATGCTCACGCATCTGCGCGCCTACCTGGCCAACGCAAGGCGCTTTCTGCGGGGGTGGTCTTACCGCGAGGTAGACGGCTCGTCGGAAGATCGTTGACTAGTCACGTTCAGCGTTGGTAATGCCAGAAATCGGGGCGGCTGCCGTCCGCGTCGGTGAACCCGTATTCCGTTCCGAGTTCGCCTGAACTGACCGATCGCTGATTCCATCGCTGTCGATTCGGATCGGCAGCGATGGCCGCGATCGCACGTCCGATGAATCTTGGTGACTCGGAGCGTGCGAAATCCGCGGGCGCAGTCGGACCATCCCGCTCCGGCAACAAAGCGTCACGCCAATTCGATTCGCCGACACCAAAATTCTCGAGCATCATCTCCGATCGCAGGAACCCGGGAGTGATGGCGACGGCAGTACAGCCGAACGGGGCAAGTTCGTGGCCTTGCGAAAATGCGAGCCTGTTCACGGACACCTTGGCCAAGTCGTAGAACACCGAGATGCGATAGTTCGATGCGTTGTATTCGGTAGTGCCATCGGTTATTTCGGCGACCAGTCCGCCTGGCCGATCAGTCATGAGCGGCAGGAGGTGGTGCGACGTGGTGATGTGGGTGTCGATCGCCAGACGCAAGATGTGAAACCCCTTGTCCAGATCGTGTTCCCATACCGGCGTGTTCCACTCCGCCGGCCCACCCTTGAGTAATTCCGCGCCCCAGATGTCGTTGACCAAGATGTCGATATGGTGATAGTCGATTCGCAAGCGTTCGGCGAGATCAGCCACTTGTTTGCTCTTGAGATGATCGACGGCAATCGGCACGCCGACGCCGCCCAGCTCGGTGACCAGCTCTGCCGTCTCTTCGATGGTCTCTCCGCGCGGATAGTCCGACTGAAGAATTCCGGCAGATGTGCTCCGGCCAGTGCAGATGACGGTTGCACCGGCCTCGCCCAAGGCCGCGGCGATTCCGCGTCCGGCGCCCCTCGTCGCCCCGGCAACTACAGCCACTCGCCCGCGAAGTGCGTCCGGATTCGGTGTCCACGACATTGTTCGATTGTTCTCGCCTGGATTGCTTCGTTCAAGAGTGAACGCGATCTGCGGAACCGAACCTTACTTCGCGGCGTCCAAGGTAGTAATCACTCGGATGAAGGAGGTAGGGGAGAGATGGATCGTTGTGTGGGGCGCAGTGCTGGTTGGAGAAACGGGATCTCGGGATTGAGTTCCGTTCCGTCAAAAGGAAATTCGCATCGGATCCGGACTCGGCGGGTAGTCGAAAGTCGCCACGGTGAGGAAGTCGTCGACGTACCACCAAGCCGGGAATCGCCCGAAGACGATTCCCGACCGGTGTGAAATCAGATCTGTGAAATCAGATCTGTGAAATCAGATCAGGGAAGCTGCGAGGCAGCGTCCGAATCGAGGAACCAACGTGTCGCAACCAAACCGGTGGCGCCGGCGGACGGCCAGTCGTCGGCCGAAGCACCTCCGACGGCTTTGGCAACGGCCTCGGCCTTTGCAGCACCCGAGACGAGCAGCCAGACCTCCTTGGCTCGCCGAACAGCAGGCAACGTGAGGGTGATCCGCACCGGTGGCGGCTTGGGGGAGTCCGTCACCGCGACTACGAAACGCGCTTCTTCGCGAACAGCGTCGGTATGCGGGAACAACGAGTTGACGTGTCCTTCGCCGCCCATACCGAGCAGGTGCACGTCGAACGTCGGAACCTGATTCCCGTGTGCCTGAGCGCCCAGCAGTTGTTCGTACGCCGTCGCCGCCCCGTGTGGATCACCGTCGTAGATACCGTCGGATGCGGCCATCGCATGTACCCTGTCGGGATCGACCGGCACATGATCGAGAAGCGCCTCACGTGCTTGCACTTCGTTCCGCTCGGGATCGCCGGACGGCAGGAACCGTTCGTCGCCCCAGTACAGATCGATCTGCGACCAGTCGATGTCGCCGGGAGCTTCACGCAACTTCTCGAGAAGTGCGATGCCGGTTCCACCGCCAGTCAGCACGATGGACGCAAACCCGCGAGCCTTCTGGGCATCGACGATGGTCGTGACCAGGCGTGCGGCGGCAGCGCCGACAAGTTGGCCGGCGTCGGAAAACTTCTCCACGACAACATCACTCATAGGTCACCTTCTCCAATCCGGCCAGAGCTTCTTCGTAGAGCTCGTCCGGATCGAGCCGACGCAATTCCTCGGCGAGGCAATCGCGTGTCTCTCGACGACCCAGAGAAACCAGCGCGTCAGGCTGACCGGTGCGGATCAACGTAGCGGTCGTGCCCTCCTGCGGACGACTGATGGAGATACTGCGGGTCTCGAGCTTCAACTCGACCGTCAGCTCACCCGTACGTCGAATGACCGGACCGTCGATCTTGGCCGCCAACCAACCGGCGAGAATATCCAGTGCCGGTTCGGTTTTGAGACCGGAGACCACCGCTGAGGTGATCTTCTCGTGCGGCGGCTGATCGAGAGCCGACGCGAGGAGCGCGCGCCAGTAGGTGACGCGACTCCAGGCGAGATCGGTATCGCCGGCGGTGTACGACGCGAGTCGCCCCTTGATGGTGGCGGTCGGATCGGGGGCGCCGGTGGCATCGGTGATGCGCCGTATCGCGAGCTTCCCGACGGGATCCTTGGCCGGAATCTCGGGTGCCTCGAGGGGCCACCACGCGACTACCGGTGTATCGGGGAGCAGGAACGGGATGACGACGCTGCTCTCGTGATCCGCAAGCGGACCGTAGAGACGCAACACGACAACCTCCGAGGCGCCGGCGTCCCCGCCGACACGGATCTGAGCATCGAGCCTGGGCTCACTCTGCTCGTCGCCACGCAGAAGCACGATGACGCGGCATGGGTGCTCGCGGCTTGCTTCGTTGGCGGCCTCGATGGCTTCCTCGGCATTCCCGGTGTCCCTGGTGCAGACGACGAGCGTCAACACTCGTCCCAAGGTGACAGCGCCGCCGGTCTTACGTACCTCGACCAGTTTCTTGCTGACCTGGACCGTGGTGGTGGACGGCAAATCGAGAATCACTAGGGTCGCCTCCATTCGCGTCCGGTGCGTTGCATCATTTCGTCCGCAGACGGTGGTCCCCACGTTCCGGCCTCGTAGGGTTCCGGCTTACCGCCGGCAGCCCAGTGCTCGAGGACGGGATCGAGGATCTCCCAAGACAATTCGACTTCGGCATTCACCGGGAACAGAGACGGCTCGCCGAGCAACACGTCGAGAATGAGCCGCTCGTACGCCTCCGGAGACGACTCGGTGAAAGCCTGGCCGTACGAGAAGTCCATGTTGACGTCACGGACTTCCATGCTCGATCCGGGAACCTTCGAGCCGAACCGCATGGTGACGCCCTCGTCGG
>NZ_LVCT01000754.1:0-20582 GCF_001647205.1 Rhodococcus sp. EPR-134 | reverse complement strand
CCGTCTTCTTCGAGGAGCCCGACCACCGGCAGCCCACCCTGCCAGCCGCCCGCGTACTGGCCGCGGGCGGTGGTCTCGTCGAGGGGCTCGGCAAGGCGAGTAGCCGAGAGGACCTTGATCTTCTCCGCCTGCAGATTGAGCGGCTCGAAGCTGATGGGTTCTTCCATCGCCGTGAACGCGAGCAACTGCAGCAGGTGGTTCTGGATCACGTCACGGGCCGCGCCGATGCCGTCGTAGTACCCCGCGCGTCCACCGAGGCCGATGTCCTCGGCCATCGTGATCTGAACGTGGTCGACGTAGTGCGCGTTCCAGATCGGATCGAACAACTGGTTCGCGAAGCGCAGAGCCAGAATGTTCTGGACGGTTTCCTTACCGAGGTAGTGGTCGATACGGAAGACCGTGTCCTCGGGGAACACCTTGTTGACGACGGCGTTCAGTTCGCGAGCGCTCTCGAGGTCGTGGCCGAACGGCTTCTCGATGACGACTCGTCGCCACTGACCGTCCTCGGCCTGCGCGAGGCCCGACGCCGACAGTTGCTCGAGCACCTGAGGAAACGCGTTGGGCGGAATCGCAAGGTAGAAACCGTGATTGCCGCCGATACCACGTTCGTTGTCGAGCGTGGCCAACGTGTCGGACAGGTTCTGGAAGGCCTCGGCCTCGTCGAAACTGCCCTCCACGAACCGGATACCTTCGGCGAGCCTCTCCCAGACGTCCTGACGGAACTTGGTGCGAGCGCCGTCCTTGACTGCTTCGAGGACGACGTTCGTGAAGTCCTCGTCCGTCCAGTCACGCCGGGCGAACCCGACCAGAGCGAATCCGGGCGGCAACAGTCCACGGTTGGCGAGGTCGTAGATGGCGGGCATGAGCTTGCGCCTGGCAAGGTCGCCGGTAACACCGAAAATCACCAGGGCGCAGGGCCCCGCAATGTGCGGAAGCCGTTTGTCGGTGCTGTCCCGAAGGGGATTCACCCAATCTGATGCCGCCGCGGAATCGCTCACAGGCTCAGCTCTTCTGGGTTGCTGCGCGGAGCTGCTCGGCGGTTGCGTCGAGCAACTCGTTCCAGGACACCTCGAACTTGTCGACGCCCTCTGTCTCGAGGACCTTGAACACGTCCGCAAGATCGATGCCGACTGCAGCGAGCTGATCGAAGACCGCCTGTGACTCCTGAGCGGTGCCCGAGATCGTGTCGCCGGTGATCTCGCCGTGGTCGGCGAGAGCGTCGAGCGTCTTCTCCGGCATGGTGTTGACCGTGTTCGGCGCAACCAACTCGGTGACGTAGAGAGTGTCGGGGTAATCCGGGTTCTTCACGCCGGTCGACGCCCACAGCGGACGCTGAGCCTTGGCGCCGTCGGACAGAAGAGCCTGGAAGCGCGGCTGCACCTCGAAGATCTGCTGGTACGCGTTGTACGCCAGACGTGCGTTTGCGAGTGCAGCCTTGCCACGAAGCTCGAGGGCTTCCGGCGTGCCGATTGCCGTGAGGCGGTTGTCGATCTCGGAATCCACGCGGGAGACGAAGAACGAGGCGACCGACTCGATGGACGAGATGTCGCGGCCGGCAGCCTTGGCGGTGTCCAGACCTTCCAGGTATGCGCCCATGACTGCCTCGTAGCGCTCGACCGAGAAGATCAAGGTGACGTTGACGCTGATGCCCTCACCGATCACCTTGGCGATGGCGGGAATGCCTGCCAGCGTCGCGGGGATCTTGATCAGGACGTTCGGACGATCGACGATCTTGTGCAGCTCGATCGCCTGCGCGACGGTGGCGTCGGTGTCGTGTGCCAGGCGAGGATCGACTTCGATGGACACGCGGCCGTCGACGCCGTTCGACGCCTCGAACTGCGGAGCCAGGATGTCGCACGCAGCACGCACGTCGTCGGTGGTCACCGCGGTGATGGTGGCGTCGACATCGGCGCCGCGCTGTGCGAGCTCACGGACCTGAGCGTCGTACGCCGATCCCTTGGACAGTGCCGCCTGGAAGATCGACGGGTTGGTCGTGACACCCACGATCGACTTCGTGTCGATGAGGTTCTGCAGGTTGCCGGACTGGATGCGATCCCGCGAGAGGTCGTCGAGCCAGATGGAAACGCCTGCAGCGGAGAGCTTTTCGGTATTCACGTTCTGTGTCATCGAGATCATCCCTTCACAGCTGCGAGGGAGCGCTGCGCGGCTTCGACAGTCGCGTCGGCAGTGATGCCGAACTCCCGGAACAAGGTCTTGTAATCGGCGGAAGCGCCGTAGTGCTCGAGCGAGACGGCCTGACCGGCGTCGCCGAGGATGCGCCACCACGGCATCGCGATGCCGGCTTCGACGGACACACGCGCGCGCACGGCGGGCGGAATGACCTCGTCGCGGTACGCCTGATCCTGCTCGAGGAACCAGTCGAGGCACGGCACGGAAACGACGCGGGTTGCGACGCCCTGAGCTTCGAGGGTTTCGCGAGCCTCGGTGGCCAGATGCAGTTCGGAACCGGTGGCCAGCAAGATGACCTCGGGCGAACCGTTGGCTGCGTCGACGAGGACGTACGCGCCGCGCTTGACGCCCTCGGCAGCCTTCTCCTTGGTGCCTTCGAGAACCGGGATGTCCTGGCGGGTGAGTGCCAGAGCGGTCGGTCCTGTCTTGTTCTCGAGTGCTGCCTGCCACGCGAACGAGGTCTCGTTGGCGTCGCCCGGGCGGACGACGGCGAGGTTCGGGATCGCACGAAGAGCAGCGAGGTGCTCGACCGGCTGGTGAGTCGGGCCGTCTTCGCCGAGACCGATGGAGTCGTGGGTCCAGACGTAGGTGACGGCAGTCTTCATCAGTGCGGCCAGGCGAACCGCCGGACGCATGTAGTCGGAGAAGACCATGAAGGTTCCGCCGTACGGGCGGGTGGGTCCGTGAAGCGCGATGCCGTTGAGGATCGAGCCCATCGCGTGCTCGCGGATGCCGAAGTGGAGCGTGCGGCCGTAAGGCTGCGCATTCCAGTCGTTTGTGGAGATGGAGAACGGGCCGAACGAATCTGCGCCCTTGATGGTGGTGTTGTTGCTGCCGGCGAGGTCGGCGGAGCCGCCCCACAGCTCGGGCAGGATCGGTCCGAGCGCGTTGAGCGCCGAACCGGAGGCCTTGCGAGTCGCAACGCCCTTGGCGTCGGCCTCGTAGGTCGGGAGAGCGTCGGCCCAGCCGGCGGGGAACTCACCGGCGAACAGGCGGTCGAAGAGTTCCTTGCGCTCGGTCTCACGTGCAGCCCACGCGTCGAACTCGACCTGCCATGCCTTGCGTGCGTCGGCGCCGCGGGAGACGACCTCACGGGCGTGAGCCAGAGCGTCGGCGTCGACGTCGAAGGACTTGGCCGGATCGAAGCCGAGGGCTTCCTTGACCGCTGCAACTTCGTCGGCACCGAGAGCGGAGCCGTGGACGTCGCCGGTGTTCATCTTCTTCGGAGCCGGAAAACCGATGATGGTGCGGAGCAAGATGATGGACGGACGATCGACGACGGCCTTGGCCGCGGCAACCGCGTCGAGGATGCCGGAGACGTTCTCGCCACCTTCGACGTGCTGAACGTGCCAGCCGTATGCCTCGTATCGCTTTCCGACGTCTTCGCCGAGAGCGATGGTGGTGTCGTGCTCGATGGAGATCTTGTTGTCGTCGTAGAAGACGATGAGGTTGCCCAGTTCCTGGACACCGGCGAGCGACGAGGCCTCGGACGTGACGCCTTCTTCGATGTCACCGTCGGACGCGATCACGTAGATGTGATGGTCGAAGGGGGAGGAGCCGACCGGGGTCTCCGGATCGAACAACCCACGCTCACGACGCGCAGCCATCGCCATACCGACTGCGGACGCAAGGCCCTGGCCCAGCGGACCGGTGGTCATCTCGACGCCGACGGTGTGGCCGACCTCGGGGTGGCCGGGGGTCAGTGCGCCCCACGTGCGGAGAGCTTCGAGGTCAGCGAGCTCGAGACCGTAGCCCGACAGGTAGAGCTGGGTGTACAGCGTCAAGGATGAATGGCCACAGGAGAGAACGAAGCGGTCACGGCCGACCCATTCTGCATCCGAAGGATCGTGGCGCATGACGCGCTGGAAGAGGGTGTATGCCAACGGCGCCAAGCTCATTGCAGTTCCGGGATGGCCGTTGCCGACCTTCTGAACCGCGTCGGCGGCGAGCACGCGGGCGGTATCGACAGCCTTGGTGTCCAGGTCGGTCCAGTCCGAGGGGTGGACGGGTTGCGTGAGGACGTGGATCTCGTCTGTGATCGACACTGGCAGATGTCTCCTGACATGGTGTACGTGGATTGCGAGGGTGGGGTGTCCCTCCACTGCGTAACCCAGCCTAATGGTCCTGGCTGTCCGGGTCGATTCGGTTCCTCAATGGCTGCGGTCTACCATCGTTCGTAGTAGAGAACAGTGTCAGCAGTGTGTCGTGAAGAGTTAGTGCGGTAACGCGTGGTGCAAGGAGAGAACGTGCGGACAGGGCAACAGCCGAGCGGACATGGCTTCGGCAGCCCAGGTGCCGCTCCGCGGGCGACCAATACCGATACGGTGTGGGGTCGCGCAACGGGCAAGGTTCTGGCTTATATCGCGCTCACGAAGCCGCGAGTGATCGAATTGCTGTTGGTGGCAACCATTCCGGCAATGCTGCTGGCCGATCGCGGAACGGTCGACATCGTTCTGATCCTCAGCACCCTCTTCGGTGGCTGGATGGGCGCGGCGAGTGCGAACTCGCTCAACTGCGTTGTCGACGCCGACATCGACAAGGTCATGAAGCGCACGGCGAAGCGTCCGCTGGCCCGCGAGGCGGTGCCGACGCGCAACGCGCTCGTCTTCGGGCTCCTTCTCGGACTCGCGTCGTTCCTGTGGCTGTGGTGGCGAGCCAACCTCTTGGCCGGCATCCTCGTCGTGATCACGATCGCGTTCTACGTCCTCATCTACACGATGGTTCTCAAGCGTCGTACCTGGCAGAACGTCATCTGGGGTGGCGCAGCCGGATGTATGCCCGTCCTCGTGGGCTGGGCCGCTGTCACCGGGTCGCTGAGCTGGCAGCCCGTCGTGCTGTTCCTGATCATCTTCTTCTGGACGCCGCCGCATACCTGGGCGCTGGCGATGCGATACAAAGAGGACTACAAAGCTGCCGGTGTTCCCATGCTTCCGGTGATCGCCACCGAAGAGCACGTCACCAAGCAGATTCTGTTCTACAGCTGGGCAATGGTCGTCACGACGCTTGTCCTCGTGCCCGCATCGGGAGTCATCTACGCCGCCATCACCATCGTTGCCGGTGCGTGGTTCCTGCTCATGGCACATCAGCTGTACCGCAGCGTTCGCGGTGGTGCTCAGGTCAAACCGCTACGCTTGTTCCTGCAGTCCAACAACTATCTTGCGATCGTGTTCGTCGGCCTCGCCGTCGACTCGGTTCTCGGACTCCAGACGATCAGCGACATGCTGAGCTGATTCTGCTGTGCGCCTTTATTAACCGCGGGCGGTTAATAAAGGCGCACAGCACTTCGCTAGGGGATCAGAACGATCGACCCGGTCGTTGCTCGACCTTCCAGATCCCGATGCGCTGTTGCCGCATCGGCGAGGGAATACTCGGCGCCGACGCGAATATCGAGTTTCCCGTCCGCAATGGCGTCGAAGACATCGCCGGCACGCCAGGTCAGTTCCTCTCGAGTGCGAATGTGATGCGCGAGCGTCGGACGCGTCAGGAACAGCGAACCCGACGAATTGAGCCGCTGCGGATCGACAGGCGGAACCGGTCCACTGGCCGCACCGAACAAAGCGACCGTGCCGCGGATGCGCACGGAAGCCAAGCTCGAATCAAAAGTTGTCGCGCCGACGCCGGCGTATGCCGCCGCTACTCCTTCGCCGCCGGTCAACTCCCGGACTCGCGCTGCGATGTCCTCCTCGTACCGCAGGACCTCCGAGGCACCGGCGCCACGCGAGAGTTCTTCTTTTGCATCCGATGACACAGTCGTGATGACCTTCGCCCCGAGGCTGACGGCCATCTGCGTCAGGATCAACCCGACGCCGCCCGCGCCTGCGTGCACGAGCACGGTGTCGCCGCTCTGGATCGGATACGTCGACTTCGCGAGGTAGTGCGCTGTCATCCCCTGCAGGAGCGCCGACGCTGCGGCCGATGCCGGGACGCCGTCAGGCACTTTCACGGCGACTGCGGCGGGAATAGCCACCTTCTCGGCATAGCTGCCAGTGGCAGCGGCCCACGCGACCCGGTCGCCCACGGAGAATTCGGAGACGTCGGAGCCGACAGCTTCGACGACACCGCTGCCCTCGTCGCCGGGAATGTAGGGGAGCGGACGCTTGTACTGGCCCATTCGGAAGTACGTGTCGATGAAATTGATGCCGATCGCTTCGGTCTTGACGAGTAGATCGCCTGGGCCTGGCGTCGGTTCGGGTTGTTCGGTCAGAGTCAGAACCTCTGGTCCGCCGGTCTCGGTCACGTAGATGGCTCGCATGGTTTCTGTTCTACACCCGAGGCGGCCGACGCTCAGTCCATGCCTGGTGTCGCTTCCGGGCTACCGACCAGTATTGTCGAGTCATGAGCACCGATACCGAGAAGTCGGACGCCACCCCGTCCGCGCCGGAACTGCCGAAGTCCACGGTGAACGCCATCACCAAGTTCGTCGCCGAGCACGGCGGCTCCGCCAGCGCCGTCATCCAGCCGGTCGGCCTGGCCGGCGTTCGCATCACCCTCGTAGGTGCCGACGGCATCCTCGGTGATCAGGTCGTCGAGGACCTCGCCACGGCGAACGCGGTCGTCGCGTCCTTCGACAACGTCACCGTCGCCGAGTGGGAGCGCGAACTGACGAGCATCGTCACCCCGCAGGAAGGCCATTTCAAGAAGATGGCCGGCTGGGTCGCCAACCAGACTCGGTTCCCGAAAGCTCGCAACGAATCCTGAAATGACGTGTGGGGCGTAGGAACACCTTTTGGTGTTCCTACGCCCCACACGTGTCTTGAAGCGTCAGACAGCTGGTATCGGCGAATTGGTCGGCGTGTACTGGCGGGTCTTACCCGCAGCCCAAACTGCTGCGGTCGCAGCCGTGCACAGTCCTGCACCGGCGACGTGCATGATCACCAGAACTTCCGGCACATCGGTGAAGTACTGCACGACACCGATGAGCGACTGCGCGAGGATCAGTCCCAGCAGGACCTTCAGACGGATCTTCACGGCTGCGGATGTCCCGACCGCATACAGGCCGAAGGTCAGACCCACGACCAGCGCGAGATATCCGACCAGAAGCTGTGAGTGCAGATGGACGAGCGTCACGATCTCGATCTCCAGGCGAGGCACCGTCCGGTCCAGTCCCTTGTCGCCGGCGTGCGGGCCTGCGCCCGTTACGAGAGTTCCAGCGACCAAAACGCCGGCGAGCGCGACACCTGACAGCGCGGTAAGCCAGCGCAACGGCTTCGGCATCACGACCAGAGTTGTTGCTTCGTCGGGTTCCGCGATCTTCGCGTACATCACCGTGGCAACCCAGACCATCAGCATCGACGCAACCAGGTGAATGGCGACCGTCCACCACAGCAAGCCTGTGAGGACGGTGATACCGCCGATCACTGCCTGAACGACAGTGCCGAGCGGCATCATCCAGGCGTAGACAAGCACCTCTTTGCGTCGGCGAGCGCGAGTCACCGCAAGCACGATCGCAGCGGCGACGATGACGACCAGGAAGGTCAGCAGGCGGTTGCCGAACTCGACGGCTTGGTGAATCACCGCGACCTGTCCGTGGCCGACCGGGACGAAGCTACCGGGGAAGCACTGCGGCCACGTCGGGCAACCGAGTCCCGAGTCCGTCACGCGCACCACCGCGCCGGTGACAGCGATGCCGCCCTGCGTCAGGATCACGATGAACGCGATGATTTTCTGCGTTTTCAGCGAGGGGAGAGGTAGTCGATCCACCAAGCGTAAAAATCCGGCATACACACGATTCACCACGCCAACGATCGTAGTTCCCCATCAACTACACAGTGTCGTTGGGGCCAGCTCGCTCCGCGCCTGCCCCGCGTCGTTGGGGCCAGCTCGCTCCGCGCCTGCCCCGACTCGTCGAGACCAGAACTGCGCAGCCGTGGGGGCAGCTCGCGTCAGTTCGCGCGAACGCGCACGATTCCCGAGATCGTTCCCTGGAAGTACTCGCCCGACTCGGTGATGAGTGCAGACATCTGAAGGGTGTCGTTGAGGATCGTCGACGGCAGCGGAGTCGAACCGATCTGCGACCCGTCCTTCGAGTCGATCACCGCGAAGGAGTAACCGTCCAGCGGAGAGGTGTTCGGAGCACCGTCCCGTGTCACCGTGTAAATCGAGCCGTCAGCCGTCGAGAGGTGAGGTACCGCGGAGCTACGAATCGTGTTGTCCCACACGACATGGCAGCCGACCGGATCGATGTCGACGCGGGTCATTCCGCCGTTGAAGGGTGCCGTGGCGGGGACCGCTGGACCGGCACCTTCAGGAGTCGTGGGGTACGGGTATCCGTAAGTGCCGGCGACGTAGACGGAATGACCGATGCCGACGGGGGAGTTCTCGCTGCCGCTCGGTGAGCCGTCCTGGCTGGCAGCGGACAACACCGGCTGCGTGCACACCTCGGCGCCCGTGTCAGCGCGATAGACATGCAAGCTCACTGTCGGGTGGGCGTTGTCGACGATGGTCAAGAAATCGCTGCCCGTCGACGGGCCGAAGTATGTCGGCGTCGATCCGGTTCCCCAGCTGAGCTGACCCGGATTACGGGCCGGCCCGCGGTCGTACGGCTGACGCCAGTCGATGACGACCTCGTCGCCATTTCGCTTCAGTTGGTAGAGCGCGTGGGTAGTTGCGACGGCAGTGCCCGTCGGGGAGGTGGAGATGCTGTTCTGCACCTGTTCACCTTCGGGGAGTGCAATGCTGTGCGCGATTCGATCCGCGCCGACATACCCGACGGTGCCGTGCCCGGTGGCGAACCAGACATTGCCGTCCCAGTCCGGAGCGAGGCCGGTGACGTTGTCGTCGGCGGCAACCGCACCACTGAGATCGATGACATCCGCGAGTTCCAGCCGCCAACTGCCGTCCGGATTCTGCGCATGGGAAATGCGGACCAGTTGACGGTTTCCATCGACGGCGACGAGACGGTTCTCGTTGTCGAGGTAGGCGTAGACGCCGCCGAGCAGACTGCCCTTCGCGAGCGCCAGTTGTGCTACGGATCTACCCAACGGCGTGGCGTCGGCCTTCGGATCGATCAAATGGATGGTCGGGATCTGGCCGATCATCGTCGTGCAGAGCGAGACGATCATGCCGTCGGAACCCTGGAGGACCGTCGGGCAGGCGGCCATCATCGGGAAAGCTGTCACCTCGTGTGGGCCGGTTCCTGGACCGGGCAGCGGCGTGACGTCGGACGAGCCCGCGTCACCGTGCATGGTGGAAGTACCGACGGGACCGAGGTGCGGATTTGCAGGTGCGAGGGGACCGGACACCGAAGGGGTCGCCGTTGCGGGTCCGGCACACAACATGACTGTTGCGGCCACACAGCCGACGATCTGAGCTGTCCGTCGTGTACTCACGTGAACTTGAACCACCTTGCTGCGCAGACTCCGGCCACTGCGGCCCAGATGAGAAGTACGAGAATCGAGAACCAGTCCATCGAGGTGTCGAGGGCCGCTTCGAGTGCGTGTGCGAGAGCGCCGGACGGAACAATGCGGACCAGCGTGTGGACGGCGGTCGGGAGTTCACCACTGGCGAAGACCACACTGCCGATGCCCACCATGATGAACCACAGGATGTTGGCGAGAGCGAGAACGATCTCTGCTCGCAAAGTACCGCCGAGCAGTAGGCCAAGCGCTGCAAATGTGACAGTACCGATGGCAATGACCACTGCGCCGAGTACAAGTTCGACGAATGACGGACGCCATCCCAACGCCAAACCGATAGCGCCGAGCAAGAGTGACTGCAGAGCCACGACGATGATGACGGCAGCGCTCTTGCCTGCGATGATTCCCCACCGCGGTAGCGGCGTTGCACCGAGTCGCTTGAGCGCGCCGTATCGGCGGTCGAATCCGACGGCGATGGCCTGTCCGGTGAACGCCGTCGACATCACGGCAACCATCATGACACCAGGGAGCACGGTATCGACCCGAGAATCGCCCAAATCGCCGATCGGAAGTAGACACAGTCCGATGAGCAGGGTGATCGGGATGAACATGGTGAGCAGCAATTGCTCACCGTTGCGGAGCAGAAGAGTCAACTCCAGTTTGGTCTGCGCCGCCAGCATCTTGGCCGCCGAATTGGGGCGGGGATCCGGCGAGAAGGTGCCTGGCTCGAAGCGGTTCTCGGCGAGCCGCCGGTCTCTGGCAACGCTGATGGGACTGCTCTGGCCGTTCGACGCTGTTTCGTTCATGACCTTGATCTCCGTCATCCCCTCAGTTCCCGGCCCGTCAATTCGAGGAAGACGTCTTCCAGACTCCGTTGATCGACGCGAATGTCGTTGATCAGCACGTCCTGATCGGCACACCACGTTGCGACAGTCGCCACGGTTGCCGGATCGATTGCACCTTCGACGACATAGGTGCCGGGGTTGGATTCCTCGATGCGGAACCCGGCGAGCGAACCGGCCAGCGAATCTAGGCTCAAACCGGGAACCGTCGTCAGACGGAGTTGTCCTTCGGCGCCCTTGCTGGTGACCTCCGCCGGAGTTCCCGACGCGACGATCTTGCCGTGGTCGATGATGACCAGTTCGTCGGCGAGCGCTTCGGCCTCGTCCATGAGGTGTGTGGTGAGCAGGACGCTCACGCCGTCGCGTCGCAGAGCGTCGATGAGTTCCCACACGAGTAGACGTGCCTGAGCGTCGAGGCCGGCGGTGGGTTCGTCCAGAAATACCAATTCGGGACGGCCGACCAGCGCGCACGCCAGTGACAGTCGTTGCTGCTGGCCTCCGGAGAGGCGGCGGTACGGGGTCTTGCGCGCATCGGTGAGGCCGAGTTTGGAAAGGAGCCAGGCGGGATCGAGCGGGTCGGCCGAGTATGCGGCCACGAGGTCGAGCATTTCCCCGGCCTTGGACCCGGGGTACGCGCCGCCGCCCTGCAGCATGACGCCGATTCGCGAGCGGACTTCACCGGAGTCGGCGATGGGGTCGAGACCGAGCACTCGAACCGTGCCGGCATCGGGGGTGACAAAACCTTCGCACATTTCGACGGTGGTCGTCTTACCGGCTCCGTTGGGGCCGAGCAGGGCAACGACCTGGGCCGTCTCGACAGTGAGATCGATACCGTCGACGGCTCGAACACCGTCGAAGGACTTGACGACACCCTGGATCTGTACCGCCGGCGTCGACGATCTGGAGGCTCTCGAGGTCACGGGGAATCAGCGTAAGCCCCCGCCGAGTTGTCTTCGTCTACCGGTCCGCCTTTCGTGATCTCCGCTACTGGCTTGTCGCTACGCCAGGGGAGTGAATTGCGGGTGAAGACGATGAGCGTTCCGGCGGTGAGGATGGTCGCGATGACGGCCTGCACGATCATGAACGGAAGGTATTCGGCGCCGTTGGACATCAACATGACGCTGACGATCGAGGTGAAGACGACGGCAGGGATGCGGAAAATCGGCGCGGTGGCCCACGCCGCCAACGGAAGGATCGCCCATAGCAGGTACCACGGCTGAACGACGGGGAACAGGAGAACGATCGCGCCGAGCGCGATGCCGAGTCCGCCGACCGGATGGATGCGGCCCATGTAGACCGAGATCATCATCCGTGCGGTGACGAGCATGGCGACGAGAGTAGCGATGGGCCGCGTGATCGTGAGGATCGCCGTCGTGTGATCGCCGAGTCCGAGCAGTACGCCTGCCAATCCCGTGCCGACGCCCAGGAGCGTCGGGATGGACATCCAACTCCGGACTGCCGTGGCGGTGTCGAGGGTGTTGATCCAACCCATACCGAGCCCACTGGCCACGCTGATGACAAACGTGACGACAGCGGCAACGATGCCCAGGAGAATCGCGGCTCCCGCCAGGGCTTTCCAGGTTCCACCCCAACGCCGAGCCAAGGCCATGCCGACAAATCCCAGCGCAAGCAAGGACGGAATTTTGACGGTCGACGACAACGCGATCAAACCTGATCCCGCAACGAGATAGAACAGCGCTCGCCCACGGATGGGCCCGGACCCTTCGACTGCGCGGAGGGCGATCTCGATTCCGGCGAGCATCAACCCGAGCATGAGCGCTTCGTTGTGGATGCCGGCCACCAAGTGGAAGAGCAACAGCGGGTTCGCGGCACCGAGCCAGAGCGAACTGACGGCAGAGACACCGCATCGCTTGGCCAGTCGCGGTATCGCCCACACGATGAGCGCGACGCCGGCCAATGCGAGCAAGCGGTGCAAGAAGATTCCGGCCACGATGTTGTCGCCGGTCAGTGAGCTGATCCCGCGTCCCAGCCACAGGAAGAACGGTCCGTACGGAGCCGGGGTGTCGCGCCAGATCGTCGGAACCGTGCGGGTGAGAACGTGGTCGACGCCCAGTGCCGCCTTGGGGCCGATGGCGTACGGATCGAGTCCACGGGCCGCGATTTCGCTTTGAGCCAGATACGAGTAGACGTCGCGGCTGAACATCGGCGGTGCGACCGAGAGCGGCAGGATCCACAGCAGGAGTGTGCGGTCCAACTGGGAACGGGTCATGCGCCGCGGTGCGCCGGAACGGCTGCGTATGTCCCCGACTGCAAATCGGCCCATCATCAGCCAGGCCAGAACGACGAGCACGGTTCCGGTCATCGTCATGGTGAGTGAGACCGTCGGCATACGTCCGGGAAGGCTGAGGACTCGAAGTCCTGCGGTCGGATTCTGCAGGACGGGTTGTGCGCCGGCGCCGAGCGCTCCGACTGCCATCAAGACCGCGCCGGTTGCGCCGAATCGGCGAATCCCTCGCAGTTGTGCGGTTTCCTTCGCGTTCAGGCCAGGGCGCTCGTCCTCGTCGCCGTGCAGCACCGCGGCCATACTCTGCCGGGGAGCGGATCCGAAAGGTCGAACGCCGATTGTGGAAAGCGCGAGTGCCTTGGGTTTTTCCAGCAGGATCGCGCGCGCCGATCGGGCGGTCGTCGTCTTCTCGGGGGTCTGCGGCACACCAGGCAGCGTAGCGGCTCCATCCAGCCGGACAGACAAGCACAAACAACGTACGTTGTCCGGATATTCCCGAATGTAATGCAGGTTGCCCTTAGTAGACCTGCGAAAAGAATTCCGTCACACTTGTGTTGTGAAAAGAAATGCGTCAGACCCACGAAGCAAGGAAGTTGCAGGTCAGCCCACTGTAGCGGCCTCGCCGAGTGCTGCCGCAAATCCGGTGACAGTGAGCGTCGAAGGTCAGACGCGAGCGGCAGTGGTCAAGCTGCTACTCGAAGAAGGCCCCATTACCGCCTCCGAAATCGGCACGCGCCTCGGTTTGAGTGCCGCAGGTGTCCGACGTCACTTGGATGCGTTGATCGAGTCGGGCGAAGCCCGTACCGCTTCGGCGTCGTCGCTGCGTCAGCGTGGACGAGGTCGTCCCGCCAAGCAGTTCCAGATCACCGCGACCGGTCGCGGCCGCCTCGGCCACACCTACGACGATCTGGCGGGAGCCGCGATGCGGCAACTCCGTGAAATCGGCGGAGACGCGGCAATCGAGGAGTTCGCCAAGCGCCGGGTCCAGGCGATCGTCGGAGACGTCGAACCGGCTGATCCGACAGATGTCGACAACGTCGAGGCGACAGCGGACGCAATCGCCGAAGCCTTCAACGCGGTGGGGTTCGCAGCGTCGACCCGGCCGGTCGGTAACGGCGTGCAGATCTGCCAACACCATTGCCCGGTTTCCCATGTGGCAGAAGAGTTTCCGGAACTGTGCGAGGCAGAGCAGCAAGCATTCCGGCAATTGCTCGGGACTCATGTTCAGCGTCTGGCGACCATCGCCAACGGTGACTGCGCCTGCACGACGCACGTGCCCCTCGTGTCCACCGGGAGTAGATGACCGGACCAGAGTGTTCTACGGAGCGTTGCCACCGTGCAGCGTTCGAATAGAGATTTTTCAGCTAGTTCTTCAAAGTCAGAACTGCTCGACCACAGCGACCAGCCCTCGCTGAACCCGAGCAGCCGTCAAGAAACAAGACTCCGGAAGGAGCTCGCATGACCGTCACATCAGACCAGGCGACTACCACTGCGGCAGCAGGCACCGAGCCGCTCACGCAGGAAGAGACCATCGCGTCCCTCGGTCATTACGGCTACGGCTGGTCCGATTCCGACGAAGCCGGAGCCAGCGCGCAGCGCGGGTTGTCCGAGGCTGTCGTGCGGGACATCTCCGCCAAGAAGAGCGAGCCCGAGTGGATGCTCGACATCCGCCTCAAGGCGCTGCGCACCTTCGACAAGAAGCCGATGCCGAACTGGGGCTCCGACCTCGAAGGCATCCACTTCGACAACATCAAGTACTTCGTCCGGTCCAGCGAGAAGCAGGCCGAGTCGTGGGAAGACCTGCCCGAGGACATCAAGAACACGTACGACAAGCTCGGCATCCCCGAGGCGGAGAAGCAGCGCCTCGTTGCCGGCGTCGCAGCTCAGTACGAGTCCGAGGTCGTCTACCACTCGATCCGTGAGGACCTCGAGGAGCAGGGCGTCATCTTCCTCGACACGGACACCGGTCTCAAGCAGCACCCGGAGCTGTTCAAGGAGTACTTCGGATCGGTCATCCCGGCCGGCGACAACAAGTTCTCCGCGCTGAACACCGCCGTGTGGTCCGGTGGCTCGTTCATCTACGTTCCGCCGGGAGTCCACGTGGACATCCCGTTGCAGGCGTACTTCCGCATCAACACCGAGAACATGGGTCAGTTCGAGCGCACCCTGATCATCGTCGACGAAGATGCCTCCGTGCACTATGTCGAGGGTTGCACCGCGCCGATCTACAAGTCCGATTCACTGCACTCGGCCGTCGTCGAGATCATCGTGAAGAAGGGCGGCCACTGCCGCTACACGACCATCCAGAACTGGTCCAACAACGTCTACAACCTGGTGACCAAGCGCACCAAGGTCGAGGCCGGCGGATCCATGGAGTGGGTCGACGGCAACATCGGCTCCAAGGTCACCATGAAGTACCCGGCCGTGTGGCTGATGGGCGAGTACGCCCGCGGTGAGGTTCTCTCCGTTGCGTTCTCCGGCGAGGGCCAGCACCAGGACACCGGCGCCAAGATGCTCCACCTCGCGCCGCACACGTCCTCGACCATCATCAGCAAGTCTGTCGCCCGTGGTGGTGGACGTGCGTCGTACCGCGGTCTGGTGCAGGTCAACAAGGGTGCCCACGGCTCCAAGTCGACCGTCAAGTGTGACGCTCTGCTGGTCGACCAGATCAGCCGAAGCGACACCTACCCGTACGTCGACATCCGCGAGGACGACGTCACCATGGGTCACGAGGCCACCGTTTCGAAGGTCAGTGACGATCAGCTCTTCTACCTGATGAGCCGCGGACTGACCGAGGACGAGGCGATGGCCACCATCGTGCGTGGATTCGTCGAGCCCATCGCGAAGGAACTCCCGATGGAGTACGCGCTCGAGCTCAACCGCCTTATCGAACTTCAGATGGAAGGGGCTGTGGGTTAGTGACCACGCCAGAGACCGGAGTCATCGGAGCTGTTGCCGGGGAGAACCCGACCGCTCCTGTAAAGGGTGCAGCCACAGGCTCACCCATCACGAACAAGGGTGAGCAGTTCTCCTCGTTCGACGTCAATGCTTTCGAGGTTCCCGGCGGACGTGACGAGATCTGGCGGTTCACCCCGCTGCGTCGTCTCCGGGGATTGCACGACGGCAGCGCCGTCGCCAACGGACAGGTCACCGTCGAGGTCGACGGCGGAAGCGACATCACCGTCGAGACCGTCGGCCGTGACGACGCACGTCTGGGCAAAGCCGGCGTTCCCGCTGATCGCATTGCAGCGCAGGCGTATTCGAGCTTCGAGACGGCAACGGTCATCTCGGTTGGCGCCGAGGTCGAGGTCGAGAAGCCCGTCGTGGTCACCATGACCGGCCCCGGAGTCGACAACGTCGCCTACGGACACACCCAGATTCGTCTGGCGCAGTTCGCCAAGGCGACGTTCGTGATCGACCAGCGCGGCAGCGGAACCTTCGCGGAGAACATCGAATTCGTTCTCGGTGACAGTTCGCAGCTGACCGTGGTGGCCATCCAGGACTGGGCGGACGACGCGGTTCACGTGACGTCACACCACGCTCGCCTGAACCGCGACGCAGTGCTTCGGTACACCTCGATCAGCCTGGGCGGCGATCTGGTTCGCCTGTCCGCCACCGTCAAGTACGACGGACCGGGCGGCGACGCCGAACTGCTCGGCCTGTACTTCGCCGACGCCGGCCAGCATCTGGAACAGCGTCTGCTGGTGGACCATTCGCAGCCCAACTGCAAGTCCAACGTGGTCTACAAGGGTGCGCTTCAGGGAGATCCCGGATCCGGCAAGCCCGACGCGCACACCGTGTGGATCGGCGACGTTCTCATCCGCGCCGCAGCGGAGGGCACCGACACGTTCGAGCTCAACCGCAACCTGGTGCTGACCGACGGCGCCCGCGCCGACTCGGTTCCGAACCTCGAAATCGAAACCGGTGAGATCGTCGGGGCCGGCCACGCAAGTGCAACGGGACGTTTCGACGACGAGCAGCTGTTCTACCTGCGTGCTCGTGGTATCCCGGAGGATCAGGCTCGTCGTCTGGTCGTACGTGGGTTCTTCCACGAAATCATCAACAAGATCGCTGTTCCCGAGGTGCGCGATCGCCTCGAAGCCGCAGTCGAAGCCGAACTCGCAGCCGTCGGCTCCTGACCGCCCCGCCGGCGACACCACCCCGTCGCTACGCTCGCCCGCCTCATCTTGAAGGAATTTCATGTCTACCAGTGACAACACCACCACCTCGGTCCTCGAGGTTCGTGACCTGCACGTCGAGGTCGCCAACTCCGATGCCAACGCCGAGCCCATCCAGATCCTCAAGGGCGTCGACCTCACGGTCCGCTCGGGGGAGACCCACGCGATCATGGGCCCCAACGGCTCCGGCAAGTCGACTCTGTCGTACGCCATCGCCGGTCACCCCAAGTACCAGGTCACGTCCGGCTCCATCACCCTCAACGGTGAAGACGTCCTCGCAATGAGCGTCGACGAGCGTGCGCGTGCCGGGCTCTTCCTGGCCATGCAGTACCCCGTCGAGGTTCCCGGCGTTTCCATGTCCAACTTCCTGCGCACCGCCGCTACGGCCGTGCGAGGCGAGGCTCCCAAGCTGCGCCACTGGGTCAAGGAAGTCAAGGAAGCCCTCAGCGAGCTCGAGATCGATCCCTCGTTCATCGAGCGCTCGGTCAACGAAGGTTTCTCCGGTGGCGAGAAGAAGCGCCACGAGATCCTGCAGTTGGGCATGCTCAAGCCGAAGATCGCGATCCTCGACGAGACCGACTCCGGCCTCGACGTCGACGCTCTGCGCACCGTCTCGGAAGGCGTCAACCGCTACAAGGAGCGCGAGAACGGCGGCGTTCTGCTGATCACGCACTACACGCGCATTCTGCGCTACATCAACCCCGACTTCGTTCACGTGTTCGTCGGTGGCCGCATCGTCGAGTCCGGTGGACCGGAGCTGGCCGACGAGCTCGAGACCAACGGCTACGTTCGTTTCACCGCGGACACCGCAGCTACCCAGGGAGCGTAATCACGATGACCACCTCGGTGCGCGAGCTCGACGTCACAGCGGTTCGGGCCGACTTCCCGATCCTGGCGCGAACCGTGCGCGACGGAAAACCTTTGGTGTACTTGGATTCCGGCGCTACCTCACAGCGTCCGGTCCAGGTTCTCGATGCCGAACGGGACTTCCTGACCACGTGTAACGCGGCAGTACACCGGGGTGCTCATCAGCTCGCAGAAGAGGCGACTGACGCGTACGAGAATGCTCGCGCCACCATCGCTTCCTTCGTGGGTGCGGATTCGGACGAGTTGGTGTTCACCAAGAACGCCACCGAGGCTCTCAATCTGGTGACCTACGTTCTCGGTGACGATCGCTTCGACCGCCATGTCGGTCCTGGCGACGAAATCGTCATCACCGAACTCGAACACCACGCCAACCTCGTTCCCTGGCAGGAACTTGCGCGCCGAACCGGTGCGACGCTCAAGTGGTACGGCGTCACCGACGACGGCCGGATCGATCTCGATTCGCTGGAGCTGACGGACGCGGTGAAGGTCGTTTCGTTCACCCACCAGTCCAACGTGACCGGCGCGATCGCGCCCGTCGAGGAATTGGTGCGACGAGCACGCGCCGTCGGTGCGCTCGTCGTGCTCGACGCGTGCCAGTCGGTGCCTCACATGGCGGTCGACTTCCACGAACTGGGAGTGGACTACGCGGCGTTCTCCGGTCACAAGATGCTCGGCCCTTCGGGGGTCGGAGTTCTCTACGGCCGTCGTGAACTGCTGGCAGCGATGCCTCCGTTCATCACCGGTGGCTCGATGATCGAGACGGTCACCATGGAGGTCAGCACTTACGCGCCACCGCCTCAGCGTTTCGAAGCCGGCGTACCGATGACCTCACAGGTGGTCGGGTTGGGCGCTGCCGTGGATTACCTGAACACCTTCGGGATGGACGCAGTCGCCGCGCACGAGCACGTGTTGGTGGAGGCTGCTCTCGAAAAGTTGTCGGCGATCGAAGGTCTGCGCATCATCGGACCGCAGACGTCCGAGAACCGCGGCGGAGCGATTTCCTTTGTCGTGGACGGTATTCACGCCCACGACCTCGGACAGATCCTCGACGACGAGGGCGTCGCGATTCGCGTCGGACACCATTGTGCGTGGCCGCTGCATCGTAAGTTCGGTGTCGCTGCGACGGCCCGTGCGTCGTTTGCGCTCTACAACACCACCGCGGAAATCGATGTTCTCGTTGCCGCGATCAAGCGTGCGCAGGAATTTTTCGGTGTCGCAGGGGAGTTGAACTGAATCATGCGCATGGAGCAGATGTATCAGGAAGTGATCCTCGATCACTACAAACATCCGCACGGCCGCGGACTCCGTGAGCCGTTCGGCGCCGAGGTGCACCACGTCAACCCGACGTGTGGCGACGAGGTGACGTTGCGCGTCCAGATATCCGAGGACGGAACGGTCTCCGACGTCTCGTACGACGGTCAGGGTTGTTCGATCAGCCAGGCGTCGACGTCGGTGCTCAACGACCTCGTCATCGGGATGCAGGTCACCGACGCACTGAAGACGGTGACGGCGTTCAACGAGATGGTGAGCAGTCGGGGCACCGTCGAGGGGGACGAGGACGTTCTCGGCGACGGCATCGCGTTCGTCGGTGTCTCGAAGTACCCGGCACGCGTGAAGTGCGCCTTGCTCGGATGGATGGCATTCAAGGATGCTGTAGTCCAGATTGTCGACGGCAGTGCTGTGACGACGGCGGACAGCAGCAGTGAATTGGTCGACACGACTGAAGGACAGGGATCATGACCGAGACACAACCAGTGCAGGACGCCGAGGTCGGCGCTCCGGTGAATCCGAATCCCGATTCCACTGCGGAATTCGGTGGCGCACAGGGCAGTGGCACTGTCCCGTCGCCTGAGCGACTCGACGAACTCGAAGAAGCGATGCGCGACGTCGTCGATCCCGAACTGGGAATCAACGTCGTCGATCTCGGCTTGGTCTACGGACTCTTCGAAGACGACGGTGTCGTCACGATCGACATGACTTTGACGTCGGCGGCGTGCCCGTTGACCGACGTGATCGAGGACCAGGCGCGCGGCGCACTTGTGCGTAGCGATCTGTGTACCGACATGAAGATCAACTGGGTGTGGTTGCCGCCGTGGGGACCGGACAAGATCACCGAAGACGGACGCGAGCAACTGCGCGCACTCGGCTTCACGGTCTGACAAGCAACCTCGGCACGATCAACTGAATACATTTCACCGGAGCGTCGGTGCCCGTTCGTCGGGTACCGGCGCTTCGGTTTGTTATATAGGGCCGTTTTAGCCATGATATTCAGGACAATAGTCCCAAATGGTTGTTTGATGAATATTTGCTGGAAGCTGACTGATCGGTAACATCGCAGCTGATTGTCACGATGTGATCTCCGGCGGGCGATTTGCCAGTTTCCACCCGAGCTTTCCAAAGTATTCGTCTCATTTTCGAAGTGCCCCGATCAGTTCGAAGCGTCCAGCGGACGCATAAACCTGTTTGCATCATGATCAAGTTGTAAGAGGGAGATTCGTGTGGATGGCAGTCCCGACCGAGGAATCGTTTCCGCAGCTCGTCCGGACGACGAACTCACCTTCCCTCTTTCTGCCGCGCAACTTTCCCTGCTTGTCGCACAACAGCTTCGACCCGAGATTCCCGTCAGCATCGCTCAGTACGTGGACGTGGACGGCCCACTCGACATCGAGCTGCTGACCGCTGCCAGCAAACAGACCGGCCGTGAGATCGGCTCCGGATATCTGCGCCTGGTCGAGGTGGACGGGGTTGCGCGTCAGTGGCTCGATCTCGACATGGACGACTCCCTCGACGTGGTCGATCTTCGCGCCGAATCGGATCCGGAATCTGCAGCGCAGGAATGGATGCGCAGAGAGCACACTGCTGCCATCGATCCGTTCACCGATCGCCTGGTCAGGCTGGCAGTCCT
>NZ_LVCT01000753.1:0-20060 GCF_001647205.1 Rhodococcus sp. EPR-134 | reverse complement strand
CTACACCGCTGTGGTGCGCGATCTGCCAGTTCCCCCAGCGGTAACTGCCCCCCTCCAATCGTTGGTGAAGGCAGAGGCCGACTATCTGGGCTCAACCCGGTGGGAACGCGATCGCGACTACTGGAACACCAAGATGGCCGACAAACCGGGCGGAACCTCGCTCGCGTCCTCGACTGCTCCGTCGCAGGCATGGTCTCGCCTACGGTCGGCGACGGTACCTACGGAACTGCGGAGCTCCCTCGAACGGCTGGCCGCCGCCCACGATGTGACGACGTCGTCAGTGGTGATCGGTGCACTGGCGGCTTACCTCGCCCGGGCCACCGGGACCCGCGACGTGGTCCTCAGCCTGCCGGTCTCGGGGCGGACGACAAAAGCTGCTCGCAGGTCCGGCGGAATGATGTCGAACGTCGTTCCGATACGTGCGAGCGTCGATCCGCATTTCGCGGTCGGGGACTTGCTGCACGAGGTGAAGATCGAACTCACCGGCGCACTGCGTCATCAGAAGTACCGCCATGAGGACCTACGGCGCGACCTCAACGCCGGTGATCACAGCATCGCCGACGGACGAGGCTTCCACGGGCCGTTGATCAACCTCATGCTGTTCCATTCCGGAATCACTCTCGGGGACGCGCACGGCGAACTGAACGTGATCTCGACCGGGCCGATCGAAGACCGCTCCGTCAACGTCTATCAGACTTCCGCAGCCGAAGAGATCCAGATCGACTTCGCCGCGAATCCAGACCTGTACACCAACGAGGACATCTCGCGTCACCACCGGCGTTTCCTCGAATTCCTCGACTTGTTCTGCGCTGCGGAATCGGGAACTCGATTGATGGATATCGACCCCGACGCCGCGGGGAAATGGATCGCCGAAGTTCAACACGCCCGCAACGTCGAGTACTGGTCTGCGACCTTGTCGAACCCCGCCGAGGAACTGGGTTTGCCGGTCGTCGCCGGAACCGGTCGAACGTCCACGCCCCTCGAGATCGAGGCAGGCCTCTGCCGGAGCCTCGAGACGATGGCGACGACGATGAACACGAGTCTGTTCGTGCTGTTCCAGTCTGCGATGGCCGGACTGCTGCGCCGCGTCGGTTCGGCTGACGAGGTGTCGATCGGCGTCTCGGTCCGAGGGTACGGCGCCTCCAATCCGGACGATTTCGTCTCGATGTTCGCCAACCAGTTGGTGCTTCGCTCGACGGTGTCGAACACCATGACGCTCACCGACCTGGTCGGTGCGGTGGACACCGTCGCAATCGAAGCTCTCGAACACGCAGACATTCTTCTGTCTTCGGTGACCGCCGCACTCGGTGACGGCCGCTGGGTCGAGACGGGCCCGTTGTTCCGGGCGATGGTCTGCTTCGAGGAGCCGCTGGATGCTCACCCGAGATTTCCGGGGCTCATGGTCGGTGCGCCTATCGGATCGGATCTGGCCACCGTGCCGGAACTGTTTGTCTCCCTGGCGATTCCGACTGGTGAGCATGCCGATTTCGATCAGCCGATCTCCGGTGTTCTGGATTGGCTCGGCACGAAGGAGCAAGCCGAGGACCTCGCCGACCGTTATCTACGAATCTTGACCGCGATGGTCGGTGCTCCGCACTCGGCGCTCGGCTCAGTGGATCTACTGCGCCCGGACGCGCGCCAGGCGCTGGTGCCGCCCGTTCTGCCGATTACCCCGGTCCGAACGCTCTCCGAGATCCTTTCCGACCGCATTCGGGCGACCCCGGAAGCGATCGCCGTTGTCGCAGGTAGCGAGCGCGTGTCGTACCGCGAACTCGATCGACGATCGAATCAGTTGGCGCGCAAGCTCGTCGATCATGGCGTGCAATCCGAGTCGTTGGTCGGAATCATGCTGCCGAAATCCGTGGACATGATCGTTGCCGCTGTCGCGGTAGTGAAGGCCGGCGGCGGATACCTCCCACTCGATCGTGCACACCCCGCCGAGCGTTTGGCATACGTGGTCGAGGATGCGCAACCGGTGTGCGTCATCTCCGATTCCACTTTCCCGAACTCCGCCTTCCCGAACTCTGACGTGGTGGTCGTCGGCGTCGAATCCGACGAATACTCCGGTGAGAGTCTGGAAACCGATGAGCGCCCGCGCGGACACGGAGCCGACAATCTGGCGTACGTGATCTACACCTCGGGGTCGACGGGCCGACCCAAAGGTGTCTCCGTCACCCACGCCGCTGTGGTGCGATTGTTCGAGAACACGCACGTCGAATTCGGATTCGACGGCAACGACGTGTGGACGATGTTCCACTCGTTCGCCTTCGACTTCTCGGTCTGGGAACTGTGGGGCGCGCTGCTCCACGGCGGAACGCTGGTCCTGGTCGATCACGAGGTATCACGCGACCCTGACGCCTTCCGGGCGCTGGTCGCCGCAGAAGGCGTCACCGTGCTCAATCAGACGCCCTCGGCCTTCTACCAGTACATCGAAGCCGACCTTCGGGCCGATTCGGAGACCCGGCTCCGGTACGTGATCTTCGGTGGCGAAGCCTTGGACCTGCGTCGACTCGGGCGCTGGTACGACAATCACCCGGGGTACGAAAGTCACACGGAATCCGCGCCTGCACTCGTCAACATGTACGGCATCACCGAGACGACGGTGCACGTCACCCATCTCGAACTCGACCGGGCGAGCGCGAGTGCGCTGACCGGCAGCCGGATCGGTGACGCGATCGACGGACTTCGTGTGTACCTGCTCGACGAGCATCTCTCCCCGGTCCCGGTGGGGATCGCGGGGGAGATCTATGTCGCGGGCGGTCAACTCGCCCGTGGCTATCTAGGCCGTCCAGACCTCACCGCGGGCCGGTTCGTTGCCGATCCTTTCAATGCCGGCGGACGACGGTTGTACCGGTCCGGCGACCGCGCACGATGGATTGCGCCCGGA
Source organism: Rhodococcus sp. EPR-134 (assembly GCF_001647205.1). NCBI lineage: Bacteria > Bacillati > Actinomycetota > Actinomycetes > Mycobacteriales > Nocardiaceae > Rhodococcus > Rhodococcus sp. EPR-134. The sequence goes on along the minus strand of NZ_LVCT01000753.1, from coordinate 17,173 downwards.
CAACTCGAGTACCTCGGACGCGGCGACGCGCAGGTCAAGATCCGCGGATTCCGGATCGAACTCGGCGAAATCGACTCCGTCATCCTCAGCGCGCCGGGAATCGACGATGCCGTGACCGTCGTGGCTCCGACGCCGGCGAGCGGCGCTCTCGTGACCTATGTGACCGCTTCCGACGTCGTGGACGCCGACGCCCTCCGAGCTCACGCCGCCGAAGCCCTCCCGACCTACATGGTTCCCGATGCCTTCATGGTCCTCGATTCGATTCCGTTGACCACCAACGGAAAACTGGACCGGCGTGCGCTGCCTTCGCCTATCCTGGCCTCCACCAAGGTCTTCCGACCCCCGACGACCCCGACCGAGGGCAAGGTTGCGGCGGTTCTGGCTGACATCCTGATTAGTGGACCGCTCGGACTCGACGATAATTTCTTCCATCTGGGCGGAAACTCGCTGGTAGCGACGACGGCGGTAGCGCGCTTGACCGAAGCCACCGGGGTTAAAATGCCGCTGCGTGCACTCTTCGACCATCCCACGGTGTCTGGGATCGCGGCGACGATCGAGCGTGCGGCACAGACCCCGGACGCCGACGGTATTCAGGTCGTGGCCCGGCCGGCTGTACTGCCTCTCGCTCCCGCGCAGCAGCGACTGTGGTTCCTGAACCGCGTGGCACCGGAATCAGGTGCGTACAACATTCCACTGGCGGTGTCGTTGCGCGGCGCCGTCGATCCCGACGCACTCAGTGCCGCGATCGTGGACGTCGTGACACGTCACGAGTCACTACGCACCGTGTTTCCTCAGGTCGGGGACAACGCGACGCAGAAGGTTCTGGGCCTGGGCGAGGGGATCGCAGGGCTCGAGTCGATCGACGTGGAACGCGGAAGCCTCGAGAGAGTGATCTTCGAATTCTCTTCGGCCGGTTTCGATCTGGTCCGCGAACGTCCGGTGCGCTACCTGCTGATCAATGTCGCCGCCGAGAAGGAAGGCGATGAGGAGGAAGCTGTCCTCGTAGTGGTTCTGCATCACATGGTGGCCGACGGTTGGTCACTCGCCCCGTTGGCTGCTGATCTCACCGGCGCTTACGCCGCTCGCGTCGGCGGCAACAGCCCGCAGTGGGCACCGCTTCCAGTGCAGTACGCCGACTACACGCTCTGGCACCGAGAACACCTCGGGGACACGGCATCCACCGAATCGCTTGCCCACTCACAGATCACGTTCTGGAAGCGGCAGCTGGCAGGAGCACCCGAGCAGCTCCACCTGCCGACGGACCGTCCGCGCGCACTCGACCCGACCATGCGCGGAGCCGGAGTCGACATCAGAATCGGCGCTTCCACGCATCAGAAGCTCGTTGTACTTGCCGCCGATCACGACGCCACGCCGTTCATCGCCCTGCACGCGTGCTTCGCCCTGCTTCTGGCCAGGTACAGCGGCACGGACGACATCGTCATCGGAACACCGGTGGCCGGGCGAGGGGACAGATCTCTCGATCTGCTCGTCGGCATGTTCGTCAACACTCTTGCCCTGCGGACCGTCGTCGATCGGGACGTAACGTTTGCCGCACACCTGTCGCAGGTCAGGGCCGTCGACGTGGATGCCTTCGACAATGCGGACGTGCCTTTCGACGTCGTCGTGGACGCGCTCGAACTGGACCGCTCGCCCGCACACCACCCGGTCTTTCAAGCGGCCATCACCTCGCGGATAGCCACCACCCACACAGCCGAACTGGCCGGGGTGTCGATGACGGCGCGGGCAGTCGAGACGGGGCTGACCAAGTTCGACCTCGAGCTCACCGTCACCGAACGTCACGAGTCCGGGGCCGCAGCTGGGATCGATGCCACGTTCACCTATTCCACCGACCTGTTCGACAGCGCGACCGTCGAAGCGTTGGCGCGAAACTTCGTGACCCTCGTGGAATCGGCAGTGTCGGAACCGACTGCACCGGTTGGTGATCTTCGTGTACTCGGATCCCGGGAGAGTGCCGCGATATTGCCGCGGCGCGGCGTGGCTTCGGTGGGCGAATTGACGCTGGCGCAGATCCTCGGAGACACCGCGAGGAAGTATCCCGACGCGATCGCCCTCGAAGACTCCGAGCGCTCACTCTCGTACGGGGAGCTGGAGCGTCGATCGAATCGGATCGCTCGATACCTCATGGACCTGGGCGTCGGCCCCGAGACACCGGTCGCACTGGCAGTTGCCCGATCGGTCGACTCCGTGCTCGCAGTCTGGTCGGTCACCAAAGCCGGTGGCGTTTTCGTCCCGGTGGATCCCCGTTATCCCGCAGATCGAGTTGCGCACATGCTCGCGGATTCAGGTGTGCGGATCGGAATTCGGTCCGCCGAGGTTGCGGCCGGTCCGGCAGCCGGTGGGAACGTCGCAGTCTGGATCGACCTCGGCGACGCGGACACGGTTGCAGAATGTGCCGCCTACTCCGACGCTGCCATCGACGACGCTGACAGAACAGCGTCGATCACTGCGGCGTCGGCTGCGTACGTCATCTACACCTCCGGCTCGACCGGAGTGCCGAAGGGCACCGTCGTCACTCACGCGGGTTTGGCCAATCTTGCTCGCGAACAACAGGATCGGTACCGGATCACCGCCGGGTCGCGAACTCTGCATTTTGCGTCACCGAGCTTCGACGGCGCCGTACTCGAGCTACTGCTCGCCGGTTCGACCGGCGCGACGATGGTGATCGCCCCTCCCGACATCTACGGAGGGGAGGCGTTGAGCGAGTTCCTCCGAAGCCACGAGGTCACTCATGCCTTCATCACTCCGGCTGCGCTGGCGACCGTCGATCCGGCGGGCGTGACGGCACTGGAATGCGTAGTCGTCGGCGGCGACGTGTGCACGCCGGAATTGGTCTCGAGCTGGGGCAACGGGCGCAGACTGCACAACGGATACGGTCCGACCGAAACCACTGTCATGGTTGCCATCAGTGACCCACTCTCACCGGGGGAGCCGATCACCATCGGCGGTCCCATCCGCGGAATCGACGCCGTGGTGCTCGACTCTCGGCTGCAACCGGTCCCGATCGGCGGCGTCGGCGAGCTGTACATCGGTGGGCCGGGCCTTGCACGTGGTTACCACCTTCGTCCCGCGCTGACGTCGGATCGGTTTGTCGCGCATCCGTACTCGACGCCCGGTGCCCGGATGTACCGAACCGGTGACCTGGTCCGCTGGACCAAGGACCTGACCCTTCGCTACGTGGGCCGCAGCGATCATCAGCTCAAGATCCGCGGGTTCCGCATCGAACTCGGCGAGATCGACGCTGCTCTGATGGATTCCCCTCTCGTCCAGTTCGCCACGACGATTCCCGTCGAATCCGCCGCGGGTACCACTCTGGCGTCGTACGTGTTGCTGAGCGGCGACGCTGATATCGAGTCGCTGTTCGTGGGACTCGCCGACACGCTGCCGCGGTACATGATTCCGTCGTCGATCACCCCGATCGACGCCATTCCGTTGACTCCGGTCGGCAAACTCGATCGCAGAGCGTTGCCGACGCCGATACCGCGCGAAATCCTCGGAACGGGCCGTGAACCCGAGGCCGGACTCGAACGAACCGTTGCCGACGTGTTCGCTTCACTGCTCGACGTGCCCGAGGTCCGGGCCGGAGACAGCTTCTTCGATCTCGGGGGCAACTCGCTCGTCGCGACGCAGGTGTCCGCGCGGTTGAGCGCAGCGACGGGACTCACGGTGGACGTTCGCTCGATCTTCGAAGCGCCGACCGTCGAAGCGCTCGCTGCACGTCTGGCGGCGAGCGCCGAAGAATCAGACGATCGACCTGCCCTGAGCGCCGGCGCTCGGCCGGACCGCCTACCGCTCTCCGCCGCGCAACAGCGCCTGTGGTTCGTCAATCGCTTCGACCCCCAGTCCGCGGTCTACAACATTCCGTTCGCGATCCGCATCACCGGAGACATCCACGGCGATGCACTCGAGGAGGCGCTTGCGGACGTCATTGCACGCCATGAGGTGCTTCGAACGATCTACGTCGACAGCGCCGACGGCCCGAGCCAGGTCATCCGAGCGCTCTCCGACGTGCAGTTCTCCGTCGAGCGCTACTGCGGATCCGAAGGTGTGGACGCGGCGACGACGGAGTTCGCGGCGCGTGGGTTCGATCTCGGTTCGGATCTGCCGATTCGGGCCATGCTGGTGCGCGAGGACGCCGGCGCTCACGTACTGGTCGTCGTCATCCACCACATCGCCTTCGACGGCTGGTCCCTGACTCCCTTTGCGACAGATTTCGTCGCGGCGTACTCCGCACGCGTCGTTGGAGACGCCCCGGTTTTCACACCGCTCGACGTGCAGTACGCCGACTACGCGGTGTGGCAGCAAGACTCGCTCGGACAGGTCGGCGACCAGGAGTCTCTGGTTGCCCGCGAACTGACCTTCTGGACCACTGCCATGGCTGGTGCCCCGGACGAGGTACTGCTACCGGTCGATCGCCCACGCGGATCTGTCTCCACGACCGCCGTCGGATCGGTGCCGATCGTCATCGACGCGGCGACCGGGGAGCGTCTCGCCGCCTTGGCGAGGCGCAGTGGCTCGACGCAGTTCATGGTCGTACACGCGATCCTGGCGGTTGTTCTCGCGCGTCTCGGTGCAACCGACGACGTGGTGGTCGGCACCCCGGTGGCAGGCCGCGGGCGACCCGAGCTGGATTCCCTGATCGGGATGTTCGTCAATTCGGTACCGCTTCGGACGCCGGTCGATCACCGAGCGTCGTTCACCTCCCTGCTCGAGGTTGTCCGTGAACGCGACCTTGCCGCCTTCGCGCACCCCGAGCTGCCCTTCGAGGTGCTGGTCGACGCCCTCGATCTCGACCGGTCCACTACGCGACACCCCCTGTTCCAGGTCATGCTGTCGTACCACCAGAATGTGGTCTCGCCGCAGGTCACGGTCCACGACGCGCATCTCGAAGCGCAAGCACTCGAACCGTCCGTCGCGAAGTTCGACCTCGAGTTCACCCTGCTGGCAGGCGATTCCGAGAAGACCGAGATCACCGGGTCGCTCAGGTTCGCCGAGGCGCTCTTCGACATTGCCACCGCGGAAACGATCGCCGCGCGTGTGCAGTCGGTGGCCCGCGCCGTCGCCGCAGATCCGGACGCCGCGATCGACGACCTAGATTTCCTCAGCACCCTCGAGCGGGCGTCGCTGATGCCGGTACGAGGTCCGGCGTGGACCAGTTCGCGCACCTTGGCCGAAATATTGACGCGGACCGCCACCCGTTCAGGCGATTCGGTGGCCCTTCGATCCGGTGACACCACCGTGCTCTACCTAGATCTCTTCGCCCGTGCATCGGCGCTTGCCCGCCGTCTGACCACGGAAGGGATCGGTGCCGAAGACATTGTGGCGATCGCGATTCCGCGCTCGATCGACTCGATCGTCGCCTTGTGGGGCGTTTCCTTGACCGGCGCCGCGTTTGTTCCGGTCGATCCGCGATACCCCGCCGATCGCATTCTGCACATGCTCACCGACTCCGGAGCCACTCGCGGAGTGACGACGGAAGCGGTGATCGAATCACTGCCCCGCCCGGTTCCGTGGATGACAATGGACGACATCCACGGCGACGGTGTCGGGCAGCCGGTTCCGGCCGCGCCGATCCGAATCGACAACCTCGCCTACATCATCTACACCTCCGGATCGACGGGAAAGCCCAAGGGCGTCAGCGTCACTCATCGTGGCCTGAGCGCGTTGGCGGCCGAGCAGACGGCGCGTTACGGCATCTCGGCGCAGTCGCGGACGCTGCACTTCTCCTCACCGAGCTTCGACGCATCCATCCTCGAACTGCTGCTCGCAGTCGGTGAAGGCGCGACGATGGTGATCGCCTCTCCCGACGTTTACGGCGGCCAGGACCTCGCCGAATTGGTCACCGATCACCAGGTGACCCACGCGTTCATCACACCGGCAGCGCTGGCCTCGGTCGATCCCACCGGGCTGGACGTCTTGCAGTCGATCGTTGTCGGTGGCGAGGCATGCCCACCCGAACTGGTCCGTAAGTGGGCACCGGGTCGCCGATTGTTCAACGGCTACGGGCCGACGGAAACCACCGTCATGGTCTGCATCAGTGATGCCTTGAGCGTGGGGGAGACCGTGACCATCGGCGGGCCCGTCCGCGGCGTGTCCGCGGTAATTCTCGACGGCTCGGCTCAGCCGGTACCCGTCGGGGTCACCGGTGAGCTCTACATCGCCGGCCTGGGACTTGCCCGCGGCTACCTCGACCAACCCGCCTTGACGGCGACGCGATTCGTGGCAGCGCCGTTCGGCCCGGCCGGCACCCGCATGTACCGGACCGGTGACTTGGTTCGGTGGACGCCGCTCGGGACGATCGAATACGTCGGACGCTCCGATCACCAGGTGAAAGTGCGCGGATTCCGCATCGAACTGGGCGAGATCGACTCCGTCCTCAGCACTTACCCCGGCGTCGAGTTCGCGGTCACCGTGGGCGTCGACGCAGCTTCCGGTGAGACGATGTTGGCGTCGTACGTAGTGCTCGGTGCCGATGCGGTCGAGATGGACGAGTTGCTGAGCCATGCGCGCCGCTCACTGCCCGCCTTCATGGTGCCGTCGGCGATCACCCCGATCGATCACGTACCGCTGACCCCCGTCGGGAAGCTCGACCGATCGGCATTGCCGGCGCCGACACTGCGTTCGTCCGAGCGAAGTGTCGAGCCGCTGACGACCGCGACCGAACTCCAGGTTGCCTGCGTCGTGGCGGAACTGCTGGGTATCGAACAGATCAGTGCGTCGGACAGTTTCTTCGAACTCGGTGGCAACTCACTGCTCGCCACCAGACTGGCCCAGCGACTCGGCGAGTCGTTGGGCAGGCAGGTGCCTGTCCGAATGCTGTTCGAGCACCCCGAAATTCGGGAACTTGCCACCGCGCTCGACACATCCGCCGGGGCGAAGGCGCTTCCACCGATCACCGCCGTAGACCGCCCCGAGCGAATTCCGCTGTCCTACGCGCAAGCACGCATCTGGTTCCTCAACCAGATGGATCCCGGCTCACCCGCGTACAACGTCCCTGCTGCGATCTCCCTCGACGGTGCACTCGACGTGCCGGCCCTCGAAGCTGCGGTCCTCGACGTGATCGAAAGGCACGAAATCCTGCGCACGGTGTTCCCCGACTCCGGCACCGGTCCACACCAGGTGATCCAGGATGCATTCACCTCGCTCGAGTACGGAAATGCGGACACCCGTGAACCGGCAGAGCTCGCCAGAGAATTCGCGTCGCGTGGATTCGACATCACGACCCAAGCTCCCGTTCGCGCGCTCCTGCTCGAATCGACGCCGCAGCACCACACACTTGTCATCGTGATCCACCACATCGCGGCGGACGGATGGTCGATCGCGCCGTTGATGAAGGACGTGCTCACCGCCTACGTCGCGAGAAGTTCGGGACACGCTCCCGAGTTCACCCCGCTCGAAGTGCACTACGCGGACTTCGCCATCTGGCAGCGGGAAGCGCTGGGCTCGGTGGACGAATCCGCGAGCGTGCTCGGGGCACAGGCGTCGTACTGGCGGGAGACGTTGCGGGGAGCACCTGAATTGATCGACCTTCCGAGCGATCGAGCGCGCCCGCGCACCCAGTCGTTAAGCGGTGCCCACACGGCGGTCTCGCTTCCGGCGCACACCCGGATCGCGGTCGAGGCGGTTGCCGGAGCCAATGCGGCGACGCCGTTCATGGTGTTGCACGCTGCCTATGCCGTCCTGCTGTCCAGGCTGAGTCGAAGCACGGACATCGTGATCGGATCACCGGTCGCCGGGCGAGGACACCGCGTTCTCGACGACCTCGTGGGAATGTTCGTGGGCACGGTCGGACTGCGCACGACGGTCGATCCCGGGTCGACGTTCGTCGACGTTCTGCGTACTGTCCGCTCCGTCGATCTCGACGCCTTCGCCCACGCGGACATTCCGTTCGAGCAGGTCGTGGACGTGGTGGCGCCGACCCGGAGCACCGACCGTCATCCGGTGTTCCAGACGATGATCTCGTTCCACGGCGCCCACCCGACGACGTGGGACCTGCCTGGACTTGCCGTTCGTGCCCACGAGATCACACCGGACATCGCCAAGTACGACCTGCAGTTCACCGTTGTCGAACAGACCGCGGAGGAAGGCGGCGGCTACGAGGCCTCCCTCACCTACGCGAAGGATCTCTTCGACACCGATACGGCGGAGTCGTTTGCAGTGATGCTGGAAACGATCGTCGAGACACTGACTGCCCAGCCCTCCGCCGTCGTCGGTGACGTGGATCTTGCGGGACGTCGCCTGCGTGCGTTGCCCGGACGTCCGGCCGGCGATGCTTTGACCTTGCCGGAGTTGCTGCTTCGCGGCGCTGCCGATCCGCACGCTCCGGCAATCGTCGACGTCGCCACATCCGTCACGCTCACGTACGGCGAACTCGACCGACGCTCCGACGCTATGGCGTTTGCGTTGATCGCTCGCGGAATAGCGCCGGAAATGATGGTGGCACTGGCGCTTCCGAGGTCGGCCGACTATGTGATCGCGCTCTGGGCCGTAGCGAAAGCCGGCGGAGTGTTTCTTCCCGTGGATCCGGCGTACCCCGCCGAGCGGATCGAGCACATGCTCACCGACAGTGGAGCGGTACTCGGTATCACCAGGGGCGAGTATGCGGCCGACCTTCCTGGCGTCACATCGTGGATCGAGTTGGATGCGATCGAATTCACCACCGAAATCGAGGCAGTCCATTCCGAGACACTGCCGGACGCGCCACTCGAGTTCGACAACCCGGCCTACTTGATCTACACCTCGGGCTCGACAGGAAAACCCAAGGGCGTGTTGGTCACTCACGCGGGACTGGCAGCGTTTGCCGACGAACAGCGGGAGCGTTTCGGCGTCACCGCGCACTCTCGCGCTCTGAGCTTCGCCTCGACGAGCTTCGACGCGTCGGTTCTCGAGCTCCTTCTGGCTTTCGGCGCCGGCGCAACGATGGTGATAGCGCCTCCGACAGTTCTCGGCGGTGTCGAATTGCACGAACTGCTCGACGAGCAGACGATCACCCATGCTTTCGTGACTCCAGCCGCCTTGGCGACTGTCGATCCCGCCGGGCTCGACCATCTCGAAGCCGTCGTCGTCGGCGGCGACGCCTGTTCCGCCGACCTCGTATCTCGGTGCGCACTGGGGCGCCGAATGTTCAACGCGTACGGCCCGACCGAGGCCACCGTCGCAGTCACCATCAGTGATTCGCTGGTCGCGGGGGAGCCCGTGACGATCGGCGGTCCGATCCGCGGCGTGGACGCGATGATTCTCGATTCCCGACTGCACTCGGTTCCCGGCCAGGTCGTCGGTGAGCTCTACGTCAGCGGCGACGGTCTCGCCCGCGGGTACCTCGGCAACCCCGCACTCACAGCCGCGCGCTTCGTCGCCGACCCGCATGGACCCGAAGGCGCTCGGATGTACCGCACAGGGGATCTTGTGCGCGAAGATCGCTCAGGGGCACTGATCTACCTCGGACGCGCAGACCACCAGGTCAAGATCCGAGGGTTCCGAATCGAACTCGGAGAAATCGACGCGGTGCTGGCAGCGGAAGCATCCGTGCATTCGGCTGTCAGCGTCGTCGTCGGGGAGGGCGTCGACGCTCGGATCGTCGCGTACGTCGTCCCGGCACATGCGGACTTCGACGCCGCCGCGCTGCGCCGTCACGCAGGTATATCGCTGCCTGCGCACATGATCCCGTCCGCTGTTGTCGTGATCGGCGCAGTCCCGACCACACCGGCGGGCAAGCTCGATCGCAGCGCTCTGCCTGCTCCCAACTGGGAGTCGCCGAGTGGACGCAGTCCGGAAGGCAGCGACGAGATCGCGATCTGCGCTGCTTTCGCAGAGGTACTCGATCTGGCCGACGTAGACACGTACGCCGATTCGAGTTTCTTCGAACTCGGCGGCAACTCACTCATGGCAACGCGTTTGGTCGCTGCCATCAAAGAACGCACCAGCATGACCGTCCCCGTCGCGTGGATATTCTCCGACCCGACTCCGGAGGCATTGGCGCGCAGACTCTTCGAACTCGAGGCAACAGTTGTGACAAGTGACGCGGATACCTCCGCACTTGCGGTAGTCCTGCCACTACGTCCGGAAGGCCGCGCCGAGCCACTGTTCTGCATCCATCCGGCCATCGGATTGGCCTGGTGCTACGGAGCGCTCGATCGCTACGTCGACTCCAGCCGGCCGCTCTACGGCCTGCAGTCGCCGGTCCTGACGGACTCCGAATTTCGGTCGGAGCTGATCGAGGACTTCGCGGCGCGGTACGTCGAGGAAATTCGAGGAGTTCAGCCGCACGGTCCGTATCACCTGCTGGGGTGGTCGATCGGCGGATTGATCGCTCACGCGGCGGCGGTGCAGTTGCAAGCCGCGGGTGAGAGCGTCGCCGACCTGATTCTGCTCGACAGCTTCGTTCTCGAAGACCCGACGATGGCAGGCGCGCAGCCTTCTCTCGCCGAACTGATCGGCGGGTTGGGGATCTCGGTCCCGGACACCGGCGAGCGTGATCTGACACCCGAGGACGCCGAAGCACTCTTGCGTGAAACCATCGGCGATCACCCCTTGGTCTCGAGCGATCGGATCGAGCGACTGTTCGAGGAATACTCCGCCGGCGCCGAACTGGCTCACCGATACCGCCCGGGCAAGTTCGTGGGCGATCTGCTGTTCTTCTCGGCACACGCCGACACCTTCGACCCGCTGCGAACCGCGTCGGCGTGGCGACCGTTCGTCTCCGGGGTGATCATCGACCGTCCGGTGCCCACGTCACACGCCGAAATGTTCACCGAGGCAGGTCTGGAGGCGATCGGACCCGTGATCAACCTTGCGGTCGGAACGGGTCGTCACGCGGCTCCGGACGTCGACGCAGAGTTGGACGCTCTGATCGAGATCCAAGACGTGCGCGGCTGACTCAGGCTCGTTTCTTCCTCGGTGTAGTCGACTTCGACGAGCCGGCCTTGGAGGCGTTCGACTTCGCTTCGTCCACACTGCGCTGCAGTGCGGCAACCAGGTCCACCACCTCTGCGTCGGTGCCCTCTTGGTCGACCTCGGCGGCCGGGATGACCTTCTTGCCGCCGTTCTCGATCATCTCGTCGAGCAACTGCCTCAGTTGGAGCTGATAGTCGTCGGTGAACTCGGTCGGATCGAAATCGCCCGCCATGCTCTCGACGAGCGTCTGCGCCATCTTCAGTTCCTTCGCCTTCGGCTTCTCCACGTCGTCGAGGGAAGGGAACTCTGCTGCACGAACTTCGTCGGGCCACAGCAAGGTCTGGATCACCAGAACACCATCGCGAGCGCGCATCGCGGCCAGGCGCGTCTTCTGTCGCAGCGTGAAATGCACCAGTGCCGTTCGATCACTCTCGGTGAGCACAGTCGAAAGCAGGACGTACGCCTTCGGCGACGCCGAATCGGGCTCGAGGAAGTAACTCTTCTCGAACAAGATCGGATCGATCTGATCGTTCGGCACGAATTCCAGCACCGGAATCTCGTGCTTCTCCGCAGCCGGGAGTTTGTTGAAGTCCTCGTCGCTCAAGATGACGCGCGATCCGTCTTCCGAGTCGTACGCCTTGTCGATGTCGGCGAACTGAACCGTGTTTCCGCACTCGGAACACACACGGTTGTACTTGATGCGGCCACCGTCTTTTGCATGGACCTGGTGAAATCGGATGTCGTGGTCCTCGGTCGCCGAGTACACCTTGACCGGGACGTTGACCAGACCGAAGGCTATCGAGCCTTTCCAAATCGAGCGCATGCCTCCCATGATGGTCGCCGCCGGCCGTTTGCGCGAGGCAAACGATCACGGTTGATCCCGAACCGTTGCGTGTGGATGGGTCGGTTCGGGGCGTATCGAGCGGGTATCCGCTTCGAGAACCCGACTCGCACACCTGGGGAGACGCTCCGATGAGAATCCGAACCTACCGTCGACGCGTCACCGCGGCGCTGGCGATTTCACTGGTTCCACTGCTGTTTGCGCCTTGGCCCGCGAACGCAGATCCGGCACGCACCGTAACCATCAGCGTCCACTCCGATGCGATGGGCCGCGACATTCCACTCGAGGTGATCCTCCCCGCCGACACGAGCGCCCCACGGCCCACGTTGTATCTGCTCAACGGCGCCGGTGGTGGCGAGGACAGTGCAACGTGGGAAGGACGGACCGATGTCCTGGACTTCTTCGCCGACAAGAACGTCAACGTCGTGACGCCGCTGGAAGGTGCGTTCAGCTACTACACCGACTGGCAGAAAGACGATCCCGTACTCGGGCGCAACAAGTGGCAGACGTTCCTCACTCGCGAACTGCCGCCCGTCATCGATGCGCAGTTCGGTACCAACGGGGTCAACTCCATCGCGGCGATTTCGATGACGGCGACGTCGGTACTCAATCTCGCGATCTCGGCACCAGGGCTTTATCGGAGTGTCGGGGCCTACAGCGGGTGCGCGGAGACTTCCACCCAGCCGGGTCAGGACTATGTGCGGTTGGTGGTCGGCGCGCGGGGTGGCGCTGATCCGACAAACATGTGGGGACCGTTCGACGGTCCGGGGTGGCGCGAGAACGATCCGGTCGTGAACGCGGAGAAGTTGCGGGGGACCGCACTGTACGTTTCCAGCGGATCCGGTCTGCCAGGTCCGCACGACAACCTCCAGGCACCCGATGTGAACGGAAATCCCGGAGCCCTCCTTAATCAGATCGTCGTCGGCGGCATCATCGAATCCGCGGTCAACGGGTGCACGCACGGCTTGGCGGACCGACTGAACGCACTGGGCATCCCCGCGACCTTCGACTTCAAGCCGACCGGAACCCACTCGTGGGGCTACTGGCAGGACGACCTACACAATTCCTGGCCGATGATCGCCGGCTCGATGGGAGCGCAGTAGTCGGTCCGGAGTGCTCACCTCAGAAACGGCGCGCGCATCAACGTCTTTCGGACGTGCCACGGTGACGATCGGAACAGGGTTGCCATCACCTTCGCCGTCGCGGACGCGTCCCGCCGATCGGACAGGTAGGACCGCTGAGCCTCGACCGGTAGATCGAAGAACGTGTCGAAGAATGTCGCGACCTCTCTCGAGCCGAGGGTGAGAAGTGCGTTCAGGCCAACGCGGCGAAGGGCAGACACCGCCTTGGCCGACCGCGGCCAGAGCGCCGCGTTGGGATCTCCACCGTCGGCGATTGCTTTGGCGACAGCGTCTGCCTCGGCGAGTGACGAGGCAACGCTGTATCCGGTTCCCGGATGCATCAGACCGCCTCGCCCGCCGAAACGGAGTACACCGTCGGGGAACGACTCCTTCGGGCCTTCGACTGCAAAACGGACCCGCTCGACCGGTGCGTCGTCGGGGACTTCGCAGCCCCGATTGCGAAGCCGGGTGCGCAGACGCGCTTCGAGTTCGCGGAGCCCCAACGCCGGCCGGCCGACGAGGCAGGTCTCCTCGAGGAGAACTCGCTCGTCATCGAGTGGGACCGCATAGAGAAACGACGGAGTGTCGGCGTCGGAGGCGCCGTTGTCTGGTCGCCAGTCCATGAACCAGGCTTCGCCACTACCCAGAATCGGATCGGCCAGAGCGCGGTCGACGATCACTCCGAAGGCGGTCTGCTGCGCTGTTGTCACCGTCAGTTCGGTACCTCGGGCATCGATGACGACTGATCCCCTCAGCTGCGATCCGTCCACGCACAGGACGGCGGTGGGTGACAGTGTTTGAGCACGCAAGGCTCTGAACTGTACGGATGTGCCCGAGAGAAATGATTGCAGTAAAGATGTATTCAATACGCAATGTGTGCGATCAAGCGTTTTCTGTCTGCGGGTCCACACGCTCGGGCGTTCGATCCGGCTTGCGATCACATCGACCGGCAGCCACGACGGCAGCTCGTCAGCCCACGCCGAATAGGTCGGCGTCCACACCCGATGGGGATGCGGATCGACAACGACGACGGTGAGTTGCCGGGCGATACAGCGGGTGGCGAGTGCCCGCCCGGCCGGGCCGCCACCGACGATCACCACGTCGGCGGAAGAGTTGTCTGTGCTCACGACCGGCGCACTACATCGATCCCGTTGCGAGCAGACCGCCGTCGACCCGGACCGTTTCGCCCGTGATCCACGCCGCCGCGTCGGAGACGAGGAAGCCGACCAGACCGGCAACGTCCTCGGGGGTGCCGAGCCGCTTCATCGGGTAGCCCGCCGACGCCTTGTCCTCGCCGGCAGCGACCAGGGCTGCCGCGAACTGCGTCTTGACGATCCCGGGAGCTACGGCGTTGACACGAATCTTCGGTCCCAGTTGCCAGGCCAGTTCTTCCGTCAGGCGGATGAGCGCAGCCTTCGACGCGCCGTACGCCGCGATGACGCCCGTCGACCGGATCCCGGCCACACTTGCCAGGTTCACGACGGCTCCACCGTGTTCGCCCATCCATGCCCGATGTGCTTGCTGGACGTAACCGAGGGCGGCAACCACATTCACGTCGAAGATCTTGCGCACGGCGTCGAGGTCCGCTTCCATGAGCGAACCGAAGACGGGGTTGATTCCGGTGTTGTTGACCAGAATGTCGAGTGAACCGAATTCGGACACGGCGCGGTCGACGGCACCGGAGCGGGCTTCGGCATCGGCTGCGTTGCCCGCGAATGCGACGACCTTTCCGCCGTGCCCCAGAGCGGACAGCTCGGATGCGGCGGCCTCGAGGGGCTCCGGCTTGCGGGCTGTGATCAAGACGTCGGCACCGCGAGCGAGGAGTTCGGCGGCGACAGCTTTGCCGATTCCGCGACTTGCGCCGGTGACGATGGCGGCACGGCCTTCGAGGTCGCGAGGACGAGTGCTGTTTTCGCTAGTCATGTCCCGAACGTTAGCGGACTCACACGCTGCTGGTCGGATCGACCGTCAGGTCACGGTAAAATCGATAGTTCTTGTGTCTGTAGTCAGGCATTGTTTACCCGTATTCGTCGTTTTTCCTGAGGAGTTTGCTTGATTACCGCCACTGACCTCGAAGTTCGTGCCGGTGTCCGCACCCTTCTCACGGCTCCCGGGCCTTCGTTGCGCATCCAGCCGGGCGACCGGATCGGACTCGTCGGACGTAACGGAGCCGGAAAGACGACCACACTGCGCATCCTCGCCGGCGAAGGTGAGGCATATGCGGGAAGCGTCGTACGTACCGGTGAACTCGGATACCTCCCGCAGGACCCCAAAGAGGGCGACCTGAGCGTCCTCGCCAAGGACCGGGTTCTCTCCGCACGTGGCCTCGACACGATGCTCCGCGAGATGGAGAAGCAGCAGATTCTGATGGGCGAGGTGCTCGATCAGGAATCGCAGGACCGCGCGGTCAAGAAGTACGGTCAGCTCGAGGATCGGTTTTCGGCCCTCGGCGGATACGAAGCCGAGAGTGAAGCTGCACGCATCACCAGCAGCCTCGGTCTCGAAGACCGTATTCTCGGGCAGCCGCTCAGCACGCTGTCCGGCGGTCAGCGTCGTCGCGTCGAATTGGCGCGCATCCTCTTCGCCGCCTCCGACGGCAGCGGTGCCCGCTCGGACACGACTCTGCTGCTCGACGAGCCCACCAACCACCTCGACGCCGACTCCATCACCTGGCTGCGTGGCTTCCTCCAGAACCACGAGGGTGGACTGGTGGTCATCAGCCACGACGTCGACCTGCTCAACGACGTCGTCAACCGCGTGTGGTTCCTCGATGCCGTCCGCGGTGAGGCCGACGTCTACAACATGAACTGGAAGAAGTACCTCGACGCTCGTGCCACGGACGAGCAGCGTCGTCGCCGTGAGCGCGCCAATGCCGAGAAGAAGGCCGGTGCGCTGCGGATTCAGGCCGCCAAGATGGGCGCAAAGGCAACCAAGGCCGTCGCGGCTCAGAACATGGCCAAGCGAGCCGACAAGTTGATGGCGAACCTCGATGCCGAACGTGTCTCGGACAAGGTTGCGCGGATTCGTTTCCCCGAACCCGCCGCTTGTGGCAAGACTCCGCTGATGGGCAAGAACCTCACCAAGGTGTACGGCTCGCTCGAGATCTTCACCGGGGTCGATCTCGCGATCGATCGTGGGTCTCGTGTGGTTATCCTCGGACTGAACGGTGCAGGTAAGACCACGCTGCTCCGCATCCTCGCGGGCGCGGAGAAGGCGGACGCTGGTGAGCTGATCGCCGGTCACGGACTCAAGGTCGGCTACTTCGCTCAGGAGCACGACACCCTC
This sequence comes from Rhodococcus sp. EPR-134, assembly GCF_001647205.1. Lineage (NCBI taxonomy): Bacteria > Bacillati > Actinomycetota > Actinomycetes > Mycobacteriales > Nocardiaceae > Rhodococcus > Rhodococcus sp. EPR-134. The sequence goes on along the minus strand of NZ_LVCT01000753.1, from coordinate 1,015 downwards.
GACGACGACGCGTCCGTGTGGGAGAACATCCGCCACGCCGCGCCGGACACAGGGGAGCAGGAACTGCGTTCGCTGCTCGGTGCCTTCATGTTCACCGGCCCGCAGCTCGAACAGCCGGCCGGAACGCTCTCGGGTGGTGAGAAGACGCGTTTGGCTCTGGCCGGTCTGGTGTCTTCGGCTGCCAACGTTCTGCTTCTCGACGAGCCCACCAACAACCTGGACCCGATCTCGCGCGAGCAGGTGCTCGATGCGCTCCGCAGCTACACCGGTGCCGTCGTCCTGGTCACCCACGATCCGGGCGCTGCCGAGGCACTCAACCCCGAGCGGGTCATCCTCCTGCCCGACGGCAACGAGGACCACTGGTCGCAGGAATACCTCGAGCTGATCCAGCTCGCCTAACCCCCTGTGCGCCTTTGTGGTAGTGGGAACTACCACAAAGGCGCACAGGGGCGAAGCCCCTCAGTCTCTCCGCCGCACCGATTCCTCGACCAGATCGAGAACCGCTGACAGGTTGTCGACGCCGTGGCCGGAGGCGATTCTCGCGACCAGGCCGTCCATCACCAGATCCAGATACCCGATCAGAATTTCGGTGGGGACGTCGTCACGGAGTCTGCCTGCCGATTTCTGTCTGGCGAGGCGCGCACTGGTCGCTTCCGTCAGTTCTACGGAGCGCTGTGACCACTTCTCGCGGAAATCGGCGTCGTTGCGCAGTCGACGCGCTATCTCCAGTCGCGTTCCCAGCCAATCGAATTGGTCGGGCTGCGCGAGCATGTCCCGCATGACCTGGACGAGGCCCTCTTCGGCGACGACATCTGCCATCCGGCTCGCATCCTCGCTTGCGAGAGCGAGGAACAGGCCGTCCTTGTCCTTGAAGTGATGGAAGATCGCTCCGCGGGACAAACCGGTGACTTCTTCGAGACGGCGAACTGTGGCGCCGTCGTAGCCGTATTCCGCAAAGCAGCGGCGGGCGCCGTCAAGGATCTGACTGCGCCGTGCCGCGAGATGGTCTTCACTG
>NZ_LVCT01000752.1:0-20528 GCF_001647205.1 Rhodococcus sp. EPR-134 | reverse complement strand
CCACCGATGAAACCTGGTTCGCCTTCCGGCGAAAGTGGTCGTGAGCGCTTGTGACCCGTCAGGGGCCGAAAGTGCTCACAGGCACGTAGTGCCTACTAGCCCCGGATCATGTTGCGAAGCACGTACTGCAGGATGCCACCGTTGCGGTAGTAATCCGCTTCGCCGGGGGTGTCGATGCGTACGACTGCGTCGAACACGACCTTCTCGCCGTTCTCGCGCGTCGCCGTGACCTTCATGGTCTTCGGGGTGACGCCCTCGTTGAGCTTCTCGACACCTTCGATGTCGAAGGTCTCGGTGCCGTCGAGCTTGAGCGAACCTGCGGACTCGCCGACCGGGAACTGCAGCGGGACAACGCCCATGCCGATCAGGTTGGAGCGGTGGATGCGCTCGAACGACTCGGTGATGACGGCCTTGACGCCGAGCAGGCTCGTGCCCTTGGCTGCCCAGTCACGCGAGGATCCGGAGCCGTACTCCTTGCCGCCCAGGACGACCAGCGGGATGCCGGCTGCCTGGTAGTTCTGCGACGCGTCGTAGATGAATGCCTGCGGTGCGCCGTCCTGCGTGAAGTCGCGGGTGTAACCACCCGAGACGTCGTCGAGGAGCTGGTTGCGCAGACGGATGTTCGCGAACGTTCCGCGAATCATGACCTCGTGGTTACCGCGACGCGAGCCGAGCGAGTTGTAATCCGCACGCTCGACGCCATGGGAGTCGAGGTACTGCGCAGCGGGGGTGCCGACCTTGATCGGACCTGCCGGGCTGATGTGGTCGGTGGTGACCGAGTCGCCGAGCAGTGCGAGGACGCGAGCGCCCTTGATGTCCTTGACCGGAGCCGGATCCATCGTCATGCCGTCGAAGTAAGGTGGCTTCCGCACGTAGGTGGAGTTCTCGTCCCACTCGAAGGTGTCACCCTTCGGGGTTTCGAGGTTCTGCCAGCGGCTGTCGCCCGCAAAGATGGTTGCGTACGACTTGCGGAACATGTCCTGGTCGATCGAGGACTTGATGGTCTCTTCGATTTCCTGCGTGGACGGCCAGATGTCTTTGAGGTAGACGGGGTTTCCGTCGGTGTCGTTACCGAGCGAATCGGTCTCGAAGTCGAAGTCCATGGTTCCGGCGAGGCCGTAGGCAATCACGAGCGGCGGGGAAGCCAGGTAGTTCATCTTGACGTCGGGGGAGATACGTCCCTCGAAGTTACGGTTACCCGAGAGCACCGCGGTGACCGAGAGGTCGTTGTCGTTGATCGCCTTCGAGACTGCCTCGGGCAGCGGTCCGGTGTTACCGATGCACGTGGTGCAGCCGTAACCACCGAGGTAGTAACCGAGCTTCTCGAGGTACGGCCACAGGCCGGCCTTCTCGTAGTAATCGGTGACGACCTGCGAACCGGGAGCCATGTTGGTCTTGACCCACGGCTTGGTGGCGAGGCCCTTCTCGACGGCGTTGCGTGCGAGCAGTGCAGCACCGAGCATGACCGACGGGTTGGACGTGTTGGTGCAGGAGGTGATACCTGCAACAACGACGGCGCCGTGGTCGAGAACGAACTCACCGGCGTCGGACTTGACGACGACCGGCTTGCTCGGACGGCCTTCTGCACCGTTGGCAGCAGAGAGAACGTCGACCGCTCCGTCGTCGGCAAACGACAGAACCGCGGGATCGGAAGCCGGGAAGGACTCTTCGACGGCCTCGTCGAGCTGGGTGTGCTCGGTCGGGTGGTTCTCTTCCACGTAGTTGTGGATGTCCTTGCGGAACGCAGTCTTGGACTCCGACAACAGGATTCGGTCCTGCGGGCGCTTCGGGCCGGCGATCGAGGGAACAACGGTTCCCAGATCCAGCTCGATGTACTCCGAGAAGACGGGTTCCTTGTCGGGGTTGTGCCACAGGCCCTGTTCCTTGGCGTACGCCTCGACGAGAGCGAGCTGCTCGTCGCTGCGGCCGGTGAGGCGCAGGTATTCGATGGTCTCGGCGTCGATCGGGAAGATCGCTGCGGTGGAACCGAATTCGGGGCTCATGTTGCCCAGCGTCGCGCGGTTCGCGAGCGGAACCTCGGCAACACCGTTGCCGTAGAACTCGACGAACTTGCCGACGACGCCGTGCTTACGGAGCATCTAGGTGGCGGTGAGCACGACGTCGGTTGCGGTGACGCCGGGCTTGATCTCACCGGAGAGCTTGAAGCCGACGACGCGGGGGATCAGCATGGAGACGGGCTGGCCGAGCATTGCTGCCTCGGCCTCGATGCCGCCGACGCCCCAGCCGAGCACGCCGAGGCCGTTGACCATCGTGGTGTGCGAGTCGGTGCCGACACAGGTGTCGGGGTATGCCTGTCCGTTACGCGACATGACGGTGGGTGCCAGGTACTCGATGTTGACCTGGTGAACGATGCCCATTCCCGGGGGGACGACCTTGAAGTCGTCGAATGCGCCCTGGCCCCAACGGAGGAACTGGTAACGCTCGCCGTTGCGCTCGTATTCGAGGTCGACGTTGCGCTCGAGTGCGTCGGCCTGGCCGAAGACGTCGAGGATGACCGAGTGGTCGATGACCATGTCGGCGGGGGAGAGCGGGTTGACCTTGTTCGGGTCGCCACCGAGGGTGGTGACGGCCTCACGCATGGTGGCGAGGTCGACGATGCAAGGAACGCCGGTGAAGTCCTGCATGATCACGCGGGCAGGCGTGAACTGGATTTCGATGCTCGGCTCGGCTGAGGGATCCCAGCTTGCGATTGCGCGGATGTGATCCGCGGTGATGTTGGCGCCGTCTTCGGTGCGGAGAAGGTTCTCGGCGAGAACCTTCAAGGAATAGGGCAATTTCTCGGTGCCGGGGACGGCCGAGAGGCGGAAGATCTCGTAAGAGTTCTCACCGACCTCGAGGGTTCCCTTGGCTCCGAATGAATCGATACTGGTGCTCACGTCTGCTCCACTCGTCTATGAGGGTCGCTACCGACGGGGCTGTGTCGGCAGCTGAAGCGAGGTACTTCGGCCGGGAAGATCCTCCGTAGCTCACGCCAATCGCACAGTTCGCGTGAGAACTGTCCGAACATCGGAGCTGCAGTAGAACCTGTCCTGACCGGTGGTACCTCTTGGTCCAAGTCTAACAGTACGCTTGTCCTGTGAGAATTCAGGGCAAGTTGACCGAAACAATCTTCATGCAGACTGCGGGCCTGCGCAACGCAGGCTTGGCTGGGTGACCGCACCCACAGCTACCGCTCGGGCGGCACGCGCGGCGGTTGTGTGTGACGCCTGGTGGCAGTCGACCTGAAGTAGGGTGCATGCAGGCCCGTCGCGGGTCGGCCGCCGAAAAACGACCTCGGAAGAACTCCCCGCATCTCAGCGGTGGACGGAATCCGAACAGCACCCGGATGAGAGATGTCTGCTCCTACAAATCACGCTTTTGCGCCTGTGCACGTGAAGTCCCCGTTGCACGTCGCTGTTCCGTCGGACGTCGATCTCGACGACGTGCTCGCGGACATTTCGACGGACGGCGTCTCCGCCCCCGCGGATGATGTTGCGGGGCTGACCGCGGTGGTGACCGACGCTCGTGAACGTGGTGTCGACTTGAGCGTCGTAGTAGTCGACGCAAATCCGGGCCGGCCGTCCGATCTTCGAGACCTGGCCACGACGGTCGGCAAAACAGAAGGCGGAACGGTTCTCGTTCTGAGCCCTGACTGGATGGGTAGCTACAGCGATTCGATCAGTCGAGTGCAGCTCGAAACTGCACAGGACCGATCTTTCGGCGAAAGCGCAAGCGTGACCGCGGACCGCTTCTCGCACGAGATCGTGGCGCCAGGTCCGCCGTGGACGCTTTACACGGTCCTTGTCATCGCAGTGGTGGCGGTTATTGCCGGAATTACCTTTGCCGTCAAGTGGCGGCGAGAGCCAGAAAACGCGCAAACCAGACATATCGCCTCGACTTCGGAAACACCAGCACCATCCGACCACCGGGCCGATTCCGTCTGACCTTGGTCCTTTTGCGAGATTTTCAGTAACTCGTCGAAAACAGGTACTCACTGCTGTTTGCGGTGAGTACCTGCCCTTTTTGGTGCCTGCATGCCATTCGACCAGCTCAAATACCGTTTGTGTTATTTGTGGCTAAAGTTTCCAAAGAACGCTTGAGTGTCGTACGGTACAACTGGCACTTTTTGGGGAAGAAGTGTCGCAGACAGGCTGATGTTGTTCGACGCGTACTTGTCGGTTGCCTCGTTCTCGAGGTGTCGACGGTGGCGTTCGTACGGCACGTCCAGGTCGACGAGCAGCTCTCGGGCTGTGGGCGACCGGTGCTTGGTCTGCGCATTCCCTCCCCGCACGGATCGGCGACCCAGCGGGCCGTGGCGTTACACGCGAGGGAGAGTTATTTGTGAGGCAAGTAACACGTGGCGGCGAGTCCCGTCGTGGTCCTTCCCGTAAATCGATGCGCCTGGCGCAACTGGTCATCGGATTCGGCGTCGTCGGATCCCTGATCGTCGGGACGCCGGCCATGTCCTCGGCCGTACCGCCACCGCCGCCGAATCCGAGTGACTCGGATATCGCCGCGGCAGATTCGCAGGTCTCGTCGAGCGTCGGCACCGTCAGCGCGCTCATCAATCAAGTCGCATCGGCAAACGAACAGTTGTCGGCACTCGACAACGAAGTTGCGATCAAGCGTGAAGACGTCAACAAGACTCTCGTGGATCTGCAGAACGCTCGCGGCGCCGCAGACTCCGCAGCGCAGGCCGTCGGAGTCACGAAACAAGCTCTGAAGGACGCGTCGGCGCAGATCGAGGTCGCTCAGACGGACTTCGACAAGTACGCACGCTCGAGCTACGTCAAGGGCACCAATACTGCGTCGATCTCGTCGTTCCTCGACGCCAAGGGTCCTGGCGACGTTCTCGACCGCGCGCAGGTCCTCAAGCTTCTCGCCAATACGCAGAGTGCAGTGCTCGACGGTCTCCAGCGAGCACGTACCGAGCAGGCGAACAAGGATTCCGCGACCCGCCAGGCCAAGCAGCAGGCCGATGCCGCCGCCGAGGTCGCCGCGCAGCTGAAGGATCTGGCGGAGCAAGCGATTCAGATCGCGCGCAACGCTCTCGATCAGCAGGTAGCCAAGAAGGCCGCGATCGAAGCCGAGCGCAACTCTGCCCAGGCTCAGCTCGACGCCGCCCGCAACGCCGTCGCCGGCTTGCAGGGTCAACGCCAGGCATACGCGACCTGGGACGAACAGCGCCGTGCCGAGGAAGCTCATCAGAAGGCTCTCGAAGCCGCTGCCAAGGAAGCGGCCGCTCAGGCCGCCGCCCGTGCCGCAGCCGACCAGGCAGCCAAGGATCGAGCTGCCGCACTGGCAGCGGCCCAGCGTCCGCACACCGCGGTCGAAGACCCGACTCCGACCGTCATCCCGGACGACGACGACACCTGGACTGACGAAGAAACAGGGACCGACGAGGAAACAGGCACGGACGAAGAGACCGGCACCGACGAGGAAACGGTCACGACGCCCAAGCCCACCACCCCGAAGCCGACGACGCCGAAACCCACCACTCCGAAGCCTTCCGTTACCGGAAGCGCTGCAATCGAATCCGTCATCGACCGCGGAATGTCTCAGCTAGGCGTGCAGTATGCCTGGGGCGGCGGCGACGAGAACGGACCGACGCGAGGCATCCGTGACGGCGGCGTCGCTGACAGTTACGGCGACTTCAACAAGGTCGGGTTCGACTGCTCCGGCTTGATGATCTATGCCTTTGCCGGCATCGGGATCTCGCTGCCGCACTACACCGGCTATCAGTACACCGCAGGCACTCAGGTTCCGTCTTCGGAGATGAAGCGCGGCGACATGATCTTCTACGGCCCCAACGCCAGCCAACACGTGGCGCTCTACCTCGGTAACGGTCAGATGCTCGAGGCACCACAATCCGGTTCGAGTGTCATGGTCTCACCGGTTCGGTGGGGTGGAATGACGCCGTACGCCGTCCGACTGGTGTCCTGACCGTCAGAGGAAATGCCACTGACACCCGCATTTTCAGGGAAGTATCAAGTTCCCGACGTGGTGTTACGGCATCGAGCGCAACTACCTGGAATAGTTGACGGGGAACACGTTACTGTCGGTACTTTTCTAGGTGAAAGCGATGGATTCTTGGTGACCTCACGTGAAGATTCGGTCGGAACGGTCGACGTAAGCAAGGCGAGTGGAAGTGCGGACGGAGCAGCACCTTCCCTGGCAGCCGACGTTCAGACCTTGGAGCGAGCGATTTACGAGGTCAAGCGAGTCATCGTCGGGCAGGACCGGCTTGTCGAGCGCATTCTCGTCGGACTTCTCGCCAAGGGGCACGTCCTCCTCGAAGGCGTCCCCGGTGTCGCCAAGACGCTGGCCGTCGAGACTTTCGCGAAGGTCGTCGGCGGTTCGTTCTCCCGCGTCCAGTTCACCCCGGACCTGGTGCCCACCGACCTGATCGGCACGCGCATCTACCGTCAGGGCCGCGAGGAGTTCGACACCGAACTCGGACCCGTCGTCGCCAACTTCGTGTTGGCCGACGAGATCAACCGTGCCCCGGCCAAGGTGCAGTCCGCGCTCCTCGAGGTGATGGCAGAACGCCACGTCTCGATCGGTGGCAAGCGGTACCACATGCCCGATCCGTTCCTGGTGATGGCGACGCAGAACCCCATCGAGAACGAGGGCGTCTATCCGCTCCCCGAAGCGCAGCGCGACCGCTTCCTGTTCAAGATCCTCGTCGATTACCCGACAGTGGAGGAAGAACGCGAAATCGTCTACCGGATGGGCGTGGCAGCGCCGGAGCCGCACCAGATCCTCGGTCCGGAGGAGTTGGTCAGGCTCCAACGCGTCGCCAGCAACGTCTTCGTTCACCACGCGCTCGTCGATTACGTTGTCCGGGTCATCGCCGCCACGCGTACGCCGCGTGAGGTCGGACTCGAGGACGTCGCCGGCTGGATCGCGTACGGCGCCTCACCCCGCGCGACGCTCGGCATCATCGCCGCGTCGCGAGCTCTCGCTCTCGTCCGCGGGCGCGACTACGTAGTGCCGCAGGACGTCATCGAGGTGATCCCGGACGTGTTGCGTCACCGCCTCGTTCTTTCCTACGACGCCATGGCCGACGAGGTGACTCCCGACGCCGTCATCGCCCGGGTGCTGCAGACCGTCGGACTGCCGCAGATCGCCGCGCGGCCGGTTCCTACCGTTCCCGGACCGCCCCAGCAGGGCGCACCGCAAGCACCGCAGTTCAACGCACCGGGCACAGCTAATCCGCAGGGCACAGCTAATCCGCAGGGCAACGGCGCGCCGATTGCGACCGCTGAGACGATGAGTCGCCCGCAGTGACCGAAGGCCGCGACGGTGGCCAGGCGACACCCGCCGGATCCACCGGTTCTCCGCCGTCGTTCCGATCCGGCGAGCTCAGCGACCCCAAACTCACCGCTGCGCTGCGCACCCTCGAACTGACGGTTCGCCGCCGCCTCGACGGTGTGCTGCACGGCGATCATCTCGGCCTGATTCCCGGTCCGGGTTCGGAGCCGGGAGATGCCCGCGAGTATCAGCCGGGCGACGACGTGCGGCAGATGGACTGGTCCGTCACAGCACGGACGACGCACCCACACGTGCGTCAGTCGGTCGCAGATCGTGAGCTCGAGACGTGGCTCGTCATCGACTTGTCCGCAAGTCTCGACTTCGGGACCGCCGGATGCGAGAAGCGCGACCTGGTCGTCGCCGCAGCCGCGGCGATCACTCACCTGACCAGTTCGGGCGGTAACCGCGTCGGCGCCATCATCTCGACCGGCGCACAGACAACTCGAATTCCGGCCCGCGGTGGGCGAATTCACGCACAGGCGATGCTCCGCAAGATCGCGACGACTCCGCACGCGCCGGACGGGGTACGCGGTGATCTGGTCGGCGCGATCGAAGCGCTCAGACGCCCACAGCGTCGGCGCGGACTCGCGGTCGTCATCAGCGACTTCCTCGGACCGATCGACTGGGAACGCTCGCTGCGCGCCATTTCAGGACGGCACGACGTGCTCGGTGTGGAAGTGGTCGATCCGCGAGACCTCGAACTGCCCGACGTGGGCGACGTGGTGCTCCACGATCCCGAGTCCGGCCGGACCAGAGAATTCACCACGACGCCGCAACTGCGCGCCGACTTCGCCAGAGTCGCCGCCGAGCACCGCGTCGAGGTCAGGCAAGCTCTACGTCGTTGCGGCGCACCGCTCATGTCCCTGCACACCGATCGGGACTGGATTGCCGACGTCGTGAGATTCATCTCGGCACGCCGACACAGTTATGGTGCCGGCGCCGGAACTGGGGGCGTTCGTTCGTGAGTCTTTCTCAATTCACCGCACCGTGGTGGCTGCTGTTCCTCGCTGTCATCGCCGCGTTGGTGGTCGGTTACGTACTCGTGCAGAAGCAGCGGGCCAAGCACACACTTCGGTTCACGAACTTCGCGCTACTGGAGAAGGTCGCGCCTTCGCGGCCCGGGCGGTGGCGTCATATTCCAGCGATTCTGATGGTCGTCGCGTTGGTGTTCTTCACCGTCGCCCTTGCCGGTCCGACGGCAGACAAGAAGGTCCCGCGAAACCGCGCCACGGTGATCCTCGTGATCGACGTGTCGCTGTCGATGCAGGCCACCGACGTCGAGCCGACGCGATTGGCAGCAGCGCAGGAAGCTGCGAAGTCGTTCGCCGACGGTCTGACTCCCGGCATCAACCTCGGGTTGGTCGCATTTGCCGGAACGGCTTCGGTTCTGGTGTCGCCCACCACGAATCGTGACGCGACGAAGGTCGCCATCGACAACCTCAAGCTCAGTGAGCGAACGGCGACGGGCGAAGCGATCTTCACCTCGTTGCAGTCGATCGACACGCTGTCGGCTGTTCTCGGCGGCAGCGATCAGGCGCCACCGGCGCGCATCGTGTTGCTGTCCGACGGTAAGCAGACCGTTCCCGAAAACTCGGACGATCCGCGGGGCGGATTCACCGCTGCCCGTCAGGCCAAGGACAAGGGCGTTCCGATCTCGACCATTTCCTTCGGAACGACATACGGGCGAGTCGAGATCGAAGGAGACCGAATCCCCGTCCCGGTCGACGACGCGTCATTGAAGGAGATCGCCAACCTTTCCGGCGGAAGTTTCTTCACGGCATCGAGCCTCGAAGAACTGCGCCAGGTGTACGACACGCTCGAAGAGCAGATCGGTTTCGAGACGACACGAGGCGATGCGAGTCGACCGTGGTTGGTTCTCGGCGTCGTGTTCGCGACCGCTGGTCTGACGATTGCCCTGGTACGCAGGCAGCGTCTGCCCTGATCGAGAGCAGTTCCGAATTGTCCAAATACCGCTGGTACGCGGCCCGCAGAGAATTGATAGGTTGATCGCCATGTCTACCCCTCCCACGACAGTGGTTTCCGAACGGACCGTCACCACACCGCGCTCGGTGCTCGTCACCGGCGGTAACCGCGGAATCGGCTTGGCCGTCGCTCAGCGGCTCGCCGCAGACGGCCACAAGGTAGCCGTCACGCACCGCGGTTCCGGTGTCCCCGAAGGGTTGTTCGGCGTCGTGTGCGACGTCACCGACACCGAGTCGATCGACCGTGCATTCAAAGAGGTCGAAGCGCACCAGGGGCCGGTCGAGGTCATCGTCGCCAATGCCGGCGTCACCGACGACACACTGATCATGCGAATGAGCGAAGAGCAGTTCACGAGCGTCGTCGACGCGAACCTCACCGGTACGTTCCGCCTCTCGAAGCGTGCGACCCGGTCGATGCTGCGCGCGCGTTTCGGACGGTTCATCTTCCTCGGCTCTGTGGTGGGTCTGGCAGGTCAAGCCGGCCAGGTCAACTACGCCGCGTCCAAAGCAGGCATCGTCGGTATCGCTCGTTCCCTGACAAGGGAACTCGGCTCACGTTCGATCACCGCCAACGTCGTCGCTCCCGGGTTCATCGAGACCGACATGACGGCAGCACTGGGCGACGACGTCAAGGACAAGGCCACCGAGTTCATCCCGTTGCAGCGGACCGGAAAGCCGGAAGATGTTGCAGCAGTTGTCAGTTTCCTCGCCTCCGACGATTCGGCCTACGTCTCGGGTGCGGTCATCCCCGTCGACGGTGGACTCGGCATGGGGCACTGACCCGCTTTTCGCACACACACCTTTCTCGTACGTCTGAAATCAGGAGGACATCTCATGGGCGGCTTGCTCGAGGGTAAGACCATTCTTGTCACCGGCATCATCACCGATTCGTCGATCGCGTTCCACGTGGCCAAGGTCGCGCAGGAGCAGGGCGCGAAGGTACTGATCACCGGATTCGATCGTCTGCGCCTCATCGATCGCATCGCCCAGCGACTGCCGCAGCCCGTGCCGCCGGCAATCTCGCTCAACGTCCAGAGCTCGGAGGATCTCGCATCTCTCGCCGAGCGTGTGCGCGAGCTGGCTCCCGAGGGTATCGACGGCGTCGTCCACTCGATCGGCTTCGCTCCCCGCTCCTGCCTGGGAAGCCCGTTCATGGACGCGCCGTGGGAAGACGTGGCGGTCGCACTCGAGGTGTCCGCCTACTCGTACAGCGCACTGGCCAAGGCCTTGCTGCCGGTGCTCAACGACAACGCGTCCATCGTCGGTATGGACTTCGATCCGGCGCGCGCGATGCCGTTCTACAACTGGATGGGTGTCTCCAAGGCGACCCTCGAGGCCGTCAATCGGTACGTGGCCAAAGAGGTCGGCGTCCGCGGCATCCGCTCGAACCTGGTGTCCTCCGGCCCGATCAAGACCTTGGCCGCCAAGGCCATTGCCGGTGACAGCACCGGTCCGGGCGCGGAGTTGGACAAGCTGAACACCGCATGGGACGGTGCTGCGCCCATCGGCTGGGACGTCGACGATCGCGAGCCGGTCGCCAAAACGGTCTGCACCGTTCTCTCGGATTGGTTGCCCGGCACGACCGCGTCGATCATCTACGTCGACGGCGGCTTCCACGCGATGGTCGGCTAGTAGCACCCCTTCTACTACGCAGGTGAGTACCCGGGTGACTCCCGCCGAACGGCATCGCGCAAGATTGAACTCATGACCGTAAGTATGGACATGCAGTTCGATGCTCTTCTCGTTTTGTCGTTCGGCGGTCCCGAAAAACCCGAAGACGTACGGCCGTTCCTCGAAAACGTCACGCGCGGTAGGGGAGTGCCACCGGAGCGGCTCGACGCTGTCGTCGAGCACTACATGCATTTCGGTGGAGTTTCGCCCATCAACGCGCTCAACCGAGACCTGATCGAACGGGTCGAAGGTGAGCTGGCAGCAGCCGGCGTGGATTTGCCCGTGTACTTCGGCAACCGCAACTGGCACCCGATGGTCGAAGACACCGTTGCCAAGATGCGCGAGGACGGTGTCCGCAACGCCGCCGTGTTCGCCACGTCGGCGTGGGGTGGTTACTCCGGATGTCGGCAGTACCACGAGGACATCGCCCGTGCCCGTGAGGCGGTCGGTGACGGCGCACCGACGCTGACAAAACTTCGCCAGTACTACGACCATCCGCTGGTCGTCGGCGCGTTCGCCGACGGTGTGCGCGCGGCCCGCGCAGAGTTGCCCGAAGCGACTCGCGATACTGCGCGCCTGGTGTTCACCGCGCATTCGGTACCGAGTGCCGCAGACCGCAATGCAGGGCCGCCGGCAGAGGGCGGAAACCTCTACAGTCGACAGGTCGCCGAGGCCGCGAAGTTGGTTGCCGAGGCCGTCGGCGTCGAGGATTTCGATCTGGTGTGGCAGTCGCGATCAGGCCCGCCGCAGGTTCCGTGGCTGGACCCCGACATCTGTGATCACCTGGATACGTTGTCCGCCAAGGATGTTCGCGCCGTGATCGTGTGCCCCGTCGGTTTCGTCTCCGATCACCTCGAAGTGGTGTGGGACCTGGACACCGAGGCCAAGGACAAGGCAGCCGAACTCGGGATGGATTTCGTTCGGGCAGCAACGCCCGGCCGCGATCAGCGTTTCGCGCAGCTGGTGCCCACGCTCGTTCGGGAACTGGCCGAGGCCGAGCAGCCACTGCGACTGGGGGTCGAGCCGCTGCTCGGCTCGACCACCAACGGTCTCTCGTGTGCAGTCAATTGCTGCGCGGCCGTTCAGCGTCCCCGCTGACGGTCCGACGCTCAGGTGTTCGGATGCTTGAGCTTTCCGCAGAGCCCGGGAACGGTGGACGTGCTGCGCGAGGTGAGGAGCGTCTCGACGATCTGTCGATCCTCGGGGCTCAGTGACGGGTCGATGTAGTTGAGTTCGGGCGCGCCCAGTTCGCGGACTCGCCCGGCGAGGGTCGCGACAAACGAGACGCGTTCTTCGTCGTCGTCGTTGACGTCGTGGATCTGCAGCACCGACACCGGAAACTTGCGCAGCGTCACAGGCAGGAAGCGGGCGCCGAGCACATGGTCGACGTTGAATCCCGCCCACTGCCCCTGGTTGGCCTCCACGCATTCGGCGTCGGAGTGAATTGCGCTCTCGCCGATGTACTTACGTGCGGGCAGCATCTTCTTGGGGGCAAGTTCGGATGCGCCCTGCTGAAGGACGGGAAAGTCGCCGTCCGAGTACAACCAGGGCTGGTTGGCCATCTTGATCAACCGACCGGCGTCCAGATCCGGGAGATAGCGAGACTTGAGGAGAAACGCGACGCTGTCGACCGAGATGCCCAGCAGTTCTGCGGCCTTCTGTCGGCTCATCGCGAACGTCGGGGCATTCTTCGGGGCGATCTGGATCAAATTGACCATGCGAACTCCTGTAAGTGTTCAATTGTTGCGGGTTTGGTACAGCTGACATGACAATTCGCCGATTATCAACCTCTAGCTGATTTCCGACTTGTAGATGAGTCGGTTGTCACCATCCGAGTTCACGCAACCGGGGATCTCCGATCCCGAAGTGGTGGCCGATTTCGTGGATCACTGTTCGGCGAACTTGCTCGATCACCTCGTCTTCGGTGCTGCAGATCGCACAGATGGCCCTGCGGTAGATCGTGATGCGGTCGGGAAGGACGCCGGCGTACGTGGTGGTTCTCTTGGTCAGTGGGATGCCCTGATACAGCCCGAGTAGCCCCGGTCGTCCACCTTCGAGTTGAACGGTCACTGCGACATTGGCCATCTCCGCACCCAATTTCGGCGGCAGGCTGTCGAGCGCCCGCTTGACCATGTCCTCGAACTGGCTGTCGTCCACGTCGATCATTTGCCCATTGTGCGTGCGGGGGCGGGATCCGGGTGTGTCCATGTGGAAACAGTGCAGCTTACGGCTATGTTCATTGCGTGGCCGAAGACCTCTATCACCGTTACGAATTCACATTCATCGTTCAGATGCTGACAGTCTCGCAAGAGCAGGCGATCGAAGAGAGCTTGGGCGGAAGGGTCGAGGACCGACGCGGGCTGCAGCTGCTGACGCTCACCTCGGAAGGTATGCGAGCGGCGACAACGGCTATCACAGTGGTGGACCAGTTGGTGGCTGCAGGCGTGCGTCCCCAGCGGACACATCCCGATCTGGTGTCACGTCAGGACATTGCCGACCGTGCGGGGGTGACGCGGCAAGCTGTCGGGCAGTGGGTGCGAGGGGTCCGGCAGGCGGCTACGCCTTTCCCGATTCCGTACAACTCGGTTGCCGGGGGGATCTGGTTCTGGGGCGACGTCCTGGATTGGTTGCGCCGTCAGGGGTACAGCCAGGACACCGGTTTGCGCTACCCGACGCTGGATGAACATATTCGCATCGACCGCCATATCGCGATCAATCACAAGACTGTGGGTTGATCGATCAAAAGGTTTGCTTGAAAATAGCTATTGAAACAAACCGACGGTAGGTATAAAGTCCCTAAATACCTCAATCAATCTATCGGTGCGTCGGTCCTGCTCTGGGGGGAGTCTGGTCTGCGCTGCAGATACCCGAGCATGCGAGCAGGAATTCATGGTTTCGACCCCCGAAGTGCGACCGATGCCCAAATCGGCCGCGCTCACGACTTCTGTGGCTATTTCCAGCGATGGAGCAACGGCGAAGCTACGTGAAGGTGTATCGGGCAGGGGCCGTCTGCGAGCGGCGACGGCGGCGCTGTTCCGGCGCTCACGCCCACGTATGACCTTCGCGCCACCGTTGAGCGTGCTTCTTCTCGTCACCTCCGACAACGGTCTCTCGCAGCGGGTCGGTCTTGTTCTTCGCGAGGCGGGACACCAAGTCCGTACAGCCGTCGTCGCCGACGCGGACGCAGTGCTGGCCGCGACGTCTTCGGGAGATTTTGACCTCGTCATCTGCCCGTTTTTGAAAGCCTATGTCCCGGAATCTGTTTGGCAGCGGTGGACAACGATCATCATCCATCCCGGCCCGCCCGGAGATCGCGGGCCGTCGTCGCTGGACTGGGCGATAACGGATGGCGAACCGATCTGGGGTGTCACGGCATTGCAGGCCGCTGAGGAACTCGACGCCGGGCCGGTGTGGGCCTGGCGGACGTTCGAACTCCGGAACGGGGCAACCAAATCCTCGGTATACAACGAGGAAGTCACCGACGCGGCGATGGAGTGCATTACGGAGGTCGTCGAACATTTCCGTACTCCTGACTTCCAGGCGATCCCATCGGACCGAGTTGCGCGGCCCGTGGCATCGGCCCGATCGAGGCCCAGCATGAAACAGGCCGATCGCGTTTTCAGCTGGGAGGAAGACGCGTCGAGCATCGTCCGCGCCGTCAACGCCGCCGACGGGTTTCCCGGCGTCGCCGTTCAGTTGGGGCTCGACCGGGTCTACGTCTACGACGCTCACCTCGATACCCACGTCGATGCAGCGCCCGGCACCATCGTCGAGTACTTCCACCAGGCAATACGTGTTGCCACCGGTGCGGGCTCCGTATGGATCGGACATGCGCGGCTCGTCGGCGCCGGCAATGTCAAACTTCCGTCGACCGCGGTCGTACGTCCGGACGTGTTCGTTCCACAGGTCTGGGAGAGTCGTTACCCCGAGACCGACTATCACCGCGACGGCGAAATCGGATATCTCTCGTTCCGCTTCTACAACGGTGCGATGAGTACGAAGCAATGCGCGCGACTGGCCTCCAGGCTCCGCTGGGCGATCACGCAGGACACCAAGATCCTTGTCCTGACGGGTGACTACGACAGATTCAGCAACGGTATCCACCTCAACGTCATCGAGGCCGCGTCGGATCAAGCCGGAGAAGCGTGGGCCAACATCAAAGCCATCAACGAGATCGCGAAAGCGATCGTCACCTGTACGGAACAGGTTGTGGTGGCGGCATTCACAGGCAACGCCGGTGCCGGCGGGGTCATGCTCCCGCTTGGAGCCGACGTAGTCGTGGCCAGGGACGGTGTGGTTCTCAATCCTCATTACGCCACGATGGGCCTGTTCGGCTCGGAACTGCACACGTACACACTTCCGGCTCGGGTCGGCGAGCAGCAGGCCCGCAGTCTGCTGGCCGAGTGCAGTGCGATAGGCATCCGTCGAGCCTTGGACATCGGACTTGTCGACGCGATCGGCCCCAGGCGGCCGGATCTGTTCGAGGCGTGGTTGCGCGAGGTCGCCACCGACTTGCTCGAAGGAGATCGGCTGGAATCGATGCTGGAGCGCAAACGTCTTCGACTGGAACGTGATCCGGTGGAGCCCTACGAGGAGCGTGAGCTCGAAGAGATGAAGATCGACATGTTCGGTGACCGCAACGGGTTTGCCGAGAAACGCCGGAACTTCGTGCTCAAGCTCTGATCGACACGCTGTTCGCCGACGCGACACGGGCAGTGCGAACAACGTCCCACAGTCGTCGCAGCAGGTCGTCACGCCTCTGCGCAGTGGACACGCTCGGGGCCTGGTTGGTCGATACCGACGCAGCCACGGTGAGAATGGCTGCCACGTTGTCGGCTGTGTCGATCACCTGTAGATGGCGAGGTGACAGTGTCGACGGCCAGCGGTGTCCGGCCTGTGCCTGCAGGGCTTCGGCGACCAGCGTACGAGCGTCGTTTCCAGGCATTCCGGTGGCTACGGCCGGAAGCCCGCCGAGCACCTCGGCTGCGTCCCGAACAGCTTGGCGCAGTTCGTATTCGGCTTCGCGGAGTCCGATCGATTCGGCGCTGCCCGCCACAGTGGGAATGGAGAAGACCGTCCATCGCAGGACGTCCGGGCCTTCCTTCGACGGCACGAGTCCGACTCCGGGCTTGCCGACGGCGCCGATCTGTATCCCTTCACCCGTTGCGATCGCAGCGCGCGCGAACTCGGTCCCGGTGGGCAGACCACGTACATCACCGGCCGTGGGAAGGACCAGGCGGACCTCGGCAGCCTCCGAGCGCGCGATTCTGAGCAGGGTGGGCACACCGGAAGCCGTGACTCCCGGCCACTCGAGATCGTGGCGGACCGCGGTTTCCGCATCGGCGGCGCCGATCAGGTGCATCGGTGCCCACGCGGCAAGGGCGTCGATGACGTCGTCCGGCGCAGCGTCGCCGGCGAGCCATGACGCTGCCCACACGGTGAGGGTTGCGCTGGGAGAACTCATGACCGTGAAGTTTAGTTCGGCGTGGCGACATGCGCGGCCCCGGCGTTGTGACCTAGCGTGATCCGGCGTGAGCGGTGGCAACGGATACGGTGACATTTTTGCGGGTCATACCCGCAAACAGAAGCGCGTGACGCCTGAAGTCGCGGCCGAGCGTGATCTTGTCGTCGAGGATGCGGCGACGGGATTCTGCGGTGCGGTAGTCGGTTTCGAGCGCACGTACGACGGCGATTTCGTGCGGCTCGAGGACGGTCGTTCCCGAACGCGGTTGTTCGCGATGCGCGAGGCGGCCTTCCTCATCGACGGCGCACCGGTCACCCTCGTACGCCCGGCCCCCAAGCCCGTGTCCACCAAACCCGCACGGTCGGCTTCGGGTTCGACGCGAGTCGAAGGCTTACGCGCCCGCACGGCACTGCCCAGCCGGATCTGGGTGGAGGGAGTACACGATGCTGCCCTCGTCGAGCGGGTGTGGGGTCACGATCTTCGCGTCGAAGGTGTTGTCGTCGAACATCTCGAAGGACTCGACAATCTGGGGGAGCGGCTTGCCGAATTCGGGCCTGGTCCCGGCCGCCGCGTCGGGGTCCTGGTCGACCACCTGGTCACCGGTTCCAAGGAAACCCAACTGACTCAGGGCCTCGGCCCGGACGTGTTGGTGACCGGGCACCCGTACATCGACGTGTGGGAGGCCGTTCGTCCCAAATCTGTCGGAATCGCCTCCTGGCCGAAGATTCCACGCGGCGAGGATTGGAAGACGGGAATCTGCCGCGAACTGGGCTGGGGGACACCTCAGGAGGGCTGGCGGCGGGTCTACAACTCGGTCGAGAGCTTCCGCGATCTGGAAGCTCCTTTGATCGGTGCAGTCGAACAACTTGTCGATTTCGTTACCGAGCCGAACTGACGTAGCGGCGGCCTGGGTCACACATTCTGGTTAGATGGTGTTGTGGCTGCACTTATTTGGCTGATCGGAGCACTGGTGCTCGCCGGGGCCGAAGCGCTGGTGGGGGATTTCTTCCTGCTGATGCTCGCCGGTGGGGCGCTCGCTACTGCCGGTGTCAGTGCTGTCACCGACTTCCCGGTGTGGGTCGACGCCGTCATGTTCGGAGTGTTCTCCGCCGCCCTCGTCCTGGGCGTGCGACCGATCATGTTGCGTCGCTTCGGTAGTCCGCCGCCGACCCCGACCGGAATACAGGCACTCGAAGGTAAGCACGCTCTGGTTCTGGAAGAAGTGGGCGAGCATTCCGGGCAGGTCAAGTTGGACGGCGAGGTGTGGACTGCCAGGCCGTACGACACCACCGAGGTGTACCCGCCGGGTACCAAGGTGACGGTGATGGAAATCAACGGCGCAACAGCAGTCGTCTGGAGGGGACCTTAATGGCAGCACTCATAGTGCTCGGTGTGTTGGTGCTATTCGTGATCTTGGTGGTCGCGAAGTCGGTAGCACTGGTACCGCAGGCAGAAGCCGCGGTGATCGAGCGGCTCGGTAGGTATTCGAAGACGGTGTCCGGGCAGCTCACGTTCTTGATCCCGTTCGCCGATCGTGTGCGCGCCAAGGTGGATCTTCGTGAGCGGGTGGTCTCCTTCCCACCGCAGCCGGTGATCACCCAGGACAACCTGACACTGTCCATCGACACGGTGGTGTACTTCCAGGTCACCAATCCGCAAGCTGCGGTGTACGAGATCAGCAACTACATCGCTGCCGTCGAGCAGTTGGCAACCACCACGCTGCGAAACGTCGTCGGCGGAATGACCCTCGAAGAGACGCTTACCTCGCGTGATTCCATCAACGGTCAGCTTCGTGGTGTCCTCGACGAGGCGACTGGTCGCTGGGGCCTGCGAGTGGCCCGCGTCGAGCTCAAGAGCATCGATCCGCCGCCCTCGATCCAGGAGTCGATGGAAAAGCAGATGAAGGCGGACCGCGAGAAGCGCGCGATGATTCTGACGGCTGAAGGTCACCGCGAATCCGCTATCAAGACCGCCGAGGGTGCCAAGCAGAGCCAGATTCTTTCTGCCGAGGGAAACAAGCAGGCCTCGATCCTGAACGCCGAGGGTGAGCGTCAGTCCCAGATCCTTCGCGCTCAAGGTGACCGCGCGGCCAAGTACTTGCAGGCTCAAGGCGAGGCCAAGGCCATCGAGAAGGTTTTCGCTGCAATCAAGTCCGGTAAGCCGACTCCGGAATTGCTTGCATACCAGTATCTTCAGACGTTGCCGCAGATGGCGCAAGGCGATGCGAACAAGGTGTGGCTCGTACCCAGCGACTTCGGTGACGCGCTGAAGGGATTTGCCAAAACGCTTGGCGCGCAAGGGCAGGATGGCGTTTTCCGGTACGAGCCGCCGGCCGCCGAAGAGAATCTTCCCAATCCTGAGGACGATTCAGCCGAGGTGGCGGAGTGGTTCGAGACCAAATCCGATCCGGCTATCGCGGAAGCAGTGCGCGCTGCTGAAGTTGCTGCACGCACACCGGTCGAAGACCCGGCAGCTGCGGTCAGGCACCGCCGTGAGAGTGCGCCCGAGCAGCCTGGATTCGTAGATCCCGCGTTGCCACAGCAGGGCGAAAATCCTTGGCCGGGTCAGTTGCCGCTGCCGCCCGAGCGTGAAGATTTCCAGCAGAAGTACCCGTACCAGGGGCAGCCGCCCGAGGGTGGCCAGCGCCAGTAGACGCCTCTCGTAGCGAACGTTGATCGGGACGGGCACTCATCACCTACGTGATGAGTGCCCGTCCCGTTCCGCATACGGCGATCGCCCAGAGGACACTGACGAAGGTTCCCATGATGAACTGCTCGGACGCATGAGGTTCGCGAAGTTCCGGGTACCGCGCGAGCCCCTTGACTGCCAAGACGATCGCGATGCCTTCCGGCCAGGTTGCGAGAATCGATGCCGCCACCGCGAGCCGTTCGAGGATGCCGATCACACGTCCGCCGCGAAGAGGTCCGGCGTCCGGTGCCGGGCTCCCGTCCGGTTGGCGACGAGCGATCTTGAAGGTGGCAAGTACCAACGGTGCACCGGCCGTGGCGGCGGCAAGTACGCACAGGACAAGCGTCGCCCCGAGAGCGAAACCGGTGACCGGGGTCGTTCGGGTCGATGCCAGTGCGGCAACACCCAGCGCCGGAAGAGCCACCACGGACGACGCCCATTCGGGGACTTCCAGTCGACCACGACTGAGCGGTCCCAGTGCCGCTGCAACTGCTGGTGCCGCGGCGGCGACGGCGAGCGCGATCAACGCCAGAACGACCATGTATTCGAGCCCCCTGCTGTGTCGACGAGTTTGTACCGGTGCGAGCGTGAGCAGTCTAGGGCTGGAGTCTGACCAAAAGTCGTTCTGCGAGTCTGCGCCCGGCGAGTTCTGCGTGCCACCCGGCTGTCAGGAGTCGCTTGGACATGGCCTGTTTGGTGATTCCGAGGTGGGCCGCTGCGCTGACCTGAGTGAGTCCGCTGTCCATCAGGGCGATGGCTTCGCGTCCGTCCTTCGTCTGTCTCGTGACGATCGTTCCGAGCAAGGTGAACGCGGCATCGACATCTGCGGCGAGTTCGTCGCGTGAGCTATCCGCCGGCGCCTGTTCGACGGCAATTCTGGCCGGAGCTCGCTTGGCTCGCTCGACGGCGATCCGAGCAGCTTCGAATGCCGGTCCGCGTCCGGCCCGGGTCTGCCGTGGGAGAGGCTGCTCGACGGGACCGATCCCGATCCCGACACTCCAGTGCTCGCGCCGAATCAGCTCGAGTGCGACGAGGACGAGTAGCGCCGGATCGTCGGTCACCGCTTGAATCTCGTCGCCCGCTGTGCGCTCGAACGGCCGCAGGAGCCTGCAATCGGCCATGTCGTCGATGATGTCCCCGACGCGGTCGACATCCCGTCGGCTACCTCGCTGATCCACCGTCAGTACAAACATTAGTCAATGCTAGATAGTTGACTTTCAATAGTCAATCGTTTTGGGTTGACTCAATCAAATCAACCTCTTGGGGTTGACCGTTGTCAACGATGGTTTCGCCCGGTGAAGGCTGACGGCGAGCGTCGAACACCAGACCGGCGATGCCGATCGCAATGCAGATCCCGGACAGAATCAGGAGACGAGGATCGGCTTCGCCGGAGAGCGCATCGCCCAGAA
>NZ_LVCT01000751.1:0-11587 GCF_001647205.1 Rhodococcus sp. EPR-134 | reverse complement strand
ACCGAGAAGGGGACAAACGCGATCAAGCGCAGAGAGCCGACGGCCAGCCACCCCCGCTTTTCGATCCGCTCGTCCACCCGCCGGATCGTCGGACTCGAAATCCGTTGCCACACGACGTCGCGGCCGATGGCGCGGACCAGGTAGAGGGCCAGAACGGCGCTCACAGTCGTTGCCGCCACGGTAAGAGCGATGCCGGTCACCGAGCCGAAAAGAACCCCCGCGCTGAGCGTGAAGACGGTGCGCGGGAACGGCGCGACGGTGACTATCGAATGAACCAGGAAGAACACGAGGGGAAACGCCGGGCCAACCGAGTCCGCCCACTCTCGCACCTGGGACACCGTGGGATGTGGGGCGAGGAGGGCTGCGAGGAACAAAGCGAGCACTACCAGGACTATTGCGATCAATCTTCGGTCCAGCAGGCGTCCCATCACAGGTCACAAGGCTACCTGCGAACGGTGAACCGGGCCGACTGCCGACCCGCAATCGTGAGTCGAACATCGCCACGGGGGCGGGAAAGCGACGTGCTCCAGGCGACAATGAAACGGCGCTGTGACGAAAACCACTAGGCTTTCGGAGTGGCCTTCACCTGCAGTCCCGGCCAGTGAAACGAACTCGCGGGTAACCCGCAAACATGCTGAACAATCGCTAGGTAAGGGCCGGTTACACGTGCACGAACGACCGAATCCGCACGTCGCCCGGCCGGTCGGAAAGTGGCCACGAACAGCCCTGTGAAGAACATGACGTGATCCTCACGATATCTGGGCTCAACCGCGGGTTAGCATCACAGAACTAACGAACAAATCCGATTATCGGTAAAGCGCTCACGCAAAAAATGAGAGGGAGCGGACACAGTGTCATTAGCTTCAGAAGCCGAGGCTGTCGAGCAGGCGTACGCGGAGTGGCAGCGCTCCGTAGCCGGTGTGCTCGCCAAGTCCCGCAGAGTCGATGCGGCAGAACTGGGCCCCGAGCCACAGAAACTGCTCGAAACCGTCACCTACGACGGTGTCACTGTCGCACCGCTCTACAGCCCACGCGACGAGCGTCCCGAGCAGAGCTTGCCGGGCACGTTTCCGTACGTGCGTGGCGTCGACGCTCACCGTGATGTCAATGCCGGTTGGTTGGTTTCCGCTGCATTCGGAACCGCCTCGGCGGCCGAGACCAATCGCGCCATCCTGGACGCCCTCGAAAACGGAGTCAGCGCACTCTGGTTGAAGGTGGGCGCCGACGGCGTTCCGGTCACCGACCTCGCCGCTGCGCTCGAGGGCGTGCTTCTCGACCTCGCACCGCTCACGCTCGATGCAGGCGCAGCGACAAACGATGCAGCCCGAGCACTCATCTCACTCCTCGATGCACGCAGCGAAGCCGGCGACGGTGTCAGCGATCGCAGCAGTATCCGAGTTCACCTCGGTGCAGCACCGCTGACCAGTTCGTTCTCCGGCGCAGCCGACGTCGAATTTGCAGGCGCAGTCGAGTTGGCCGCCCTCGCCGCCGCTCGTGCGGAAACCGTGCACGCGATCACCGTGGACGGCACGGCCTTTCACAACGCGGGTGCCGGCGACGCCGAAGAACTCGGAGCCGCAATCGCCGCCGGCCTCGAGTACCTCCGTGCACTCACCGCCCAGAGCGGCCTGACCATCGGTGCTGCGTTGTCGCAGTTGGCTTTCCGCTACGCGGCAACCGACGATCAGTTCCAGACCATCGCGAAGTTCCGCGCCGCACGTCTCGTATGGGCACGCATCGCCCAGGTCTGCGGAGCTTCCGATTTTGGTGGAGCGCCGCAGCACGCAGTCACCTCCGCCGCGATGATGGCTCAGCGTGATCCCTGGGTGAACATGCTGCGCACGACCCTCGCTGCATTCGGCGCCGGCGTCGGCGGAGCAGATGCAGTGACTGTTCTTCCGTTCGACGTCGCCCTGGCCGACGGCACCCTCGGTGTCAGCAAGTCCTTCTCCTCGCGCATCGCGCGCAACACACAGCTGCTCCTGCTCGAGGAGTCGCACCTGGGCCGTGTCCTCGATCCGTCGGCCGGGTCTTGGTACGTCGAGGACCTGACACAGCAGATCGCCGCCACCGCGTGGGAGTTCTTCCAGGAAATCGAAGCAGCCGGCGGATATCTGGCGGCACTCGAAGCGGGAATCGTCTCCGGTCGCATCGCCGCTACCAAGGCCAAGCGCGACTCCGACATCGCACACCGCAAGACCACGGTCACCGGTGTCAACGAGTTCCCGAACCTCGGCGAAACGCCGCTGTCCGCCGAAGCCGTCGAGCCCGGCCAGTCCGTCGCCCGCTACGCAGCTGCATTCGAAGCGCTTCGTGACCGTTCGGACGCGTTCCTCGCCGCCGGCGGCGCCCGTCCCACTGCGCTTCTCGCGCCGCTGGGCTCGGTTGCAGAACACAACGTGCGCACCACGTTTGCGTCCAACCTGCTCGCTTCGGGTGGTATCGACGCAGTCAACCCCGGCCCGCTCGAGGTGGGCGCCGAAGCCATCTCCGCTGCAGTCAAGGCTTCCGGTGCCACCGTCGCCGTGCTGTGCGGCACGGACAAGCGCTACGGCGAGAGCGCCGCAGCGGCCGTCGCCGAACTTCGCGCCGCCGGCATCACCAAGGTGCTGCTCGCAGGACCGGAAAAGGCAGTCGCCGACGCGACCGGCGATTCTCGCCCGGACGGATTCCTCACCGCCCGCATCGACGCAGTGTCGGCTCTGACCGAACTGCTCGACTTCATCGAGACGGGAAGCTCCAAGTGACGACACGAGAGGTCAAGCACGTGATCGGCAGTTTCGCCGAGGTCCCACTCGAGGACCCGCAGTCTCCGGCACCCACACCGCCGTCGGTCGAGCAGGCCCAGGCGCTCATCGAAGAGGGCGCCAACGCCAACAACTACGCCGCCGAGCAGGTTGTCTGGTCCACCCCCGAAGGCATCGACGTCAAGCCGGTGTACACCGGTGCGGACCGCACGGCCGCCGCCGAGTCGGGTTACCCGCTCGACAGCTTCCCGGGCGCAGCGCCGTTCCTGCGTGGTCCGTACCCGACCATGTACGTGAACCAGCCGTGGACCATTCGCCAGTACGCCGGATTCTCCACTGCCGCGGAGTCGAATGCGTTCTACCGTCGTAACCTGGCGGCCGGTCAGAAGGGCCTCTCGGTCGCCTTCGACCTCGCCACACACCGCGGCTACGACTCCGATCATCCTCGCGTTGCCGGTGACGTCGGAATGGCCGGTGTCGCAATCGATTCCATCCTCGACATGCGTCAGCTCTTCGACGGAATCGACCTCTCGCAGGTGTCGGTCTCGATGACGATGAACGGCGCCGTGCTGCCGATTCTCGCGCTGTACGTCGCTGCGGCAGGCGAGCAAGGTGTCACTCCGGACAAGCTGGCCGGAACGATCCAGAACGACATCCTCAAAGAGTTCATGGTTCGTAACACCTACATCTATCCGCCGAAGCCCTCGATGCGGATCATCTCGGACATCTTCGCGTACTCCAGCGCGGAAATGCCGAAGTACAACTCCATCTCGATCTCGGGCTACCACATCCAGGAAGCCGGAGCGACGGCCGATCTGGAACTGGCGTACACCCTCGCCGACGGCGTCGAGTACATCCGCGCCGGCCTCGACGCCGGTATGGACATCGACAAGTTCGCACCTCGCCTGTCCTTCTTCTGGGCCATCGGCATGAACTTCTTCATGGAGGTCGCCAAGCTCCGCGCCGGACGCCTCCTGTGGGCCGAGCTTGTCGCCAAGTTCGATCCCAAGAGCGCGAAGTCTCTCTCGCTGCGTACCCACTCGCAGACCTCCGGCTGGTCCCTGACCGCGCAGGACGTCTTCAACAACGTTCCGCGTACCTGCGTCGAAGCCATGGCTGCCACCCAGGGCCACACTCAGTCCTTGCACACCAACGCACTCGACGAAGCGATCGCATTGCCGACGGACTTCTCCGCCCGCATCGCCCGTAACACCCAGTTGCTGCTGCAGCAGGAATCCGGCACCGTGCGTCCCATCGACCCGTGGGGTGGCTCGTACTACGTCGAGTGGCTCACCAACGAACTCGCCAACCGGGCTCGTAAGCACATCGAAGAGGTCGAGGAAGCCGGCGGAATGGCTCAGGCCATCAACGAAGGCATCCCGAAGCTGCGCATCGAGGAAGCTGCCGCCCGCACCCAGGCACGCATCGACTCCGGTCGGCAGCCGCTCGTCGGCGTCAACAAGTACGTTCCCGACGAGGTCGACACCATCGAAGTTCTCAAGGTCGAGAACTCCAAGGTCCGCAAGGAACAGCTCGAGAAGTTGGTTCGCCTTCGCGCGGAACGTGATCCGGAAGCCGTCGAGGCCGCACTGGCGAACCTCACTCGCGCTGCCGCATCCACCGAAGGCGGCATGGAGAACAACCTCCTCGCCCTCGCTGTCGTCGCCGCCCGCGCGATGGCTACCGTCGGCGAAATTTCCGACGCCCTCGAAAAGGTGTACGGACGCCACCAGGCCGAGATCCGCACCATCAGTGGTGTGTACCGCGACGAGGCAGGAACGGTGAGCAACATCAGCAAGGCGATGGAACTGGTCGAGAAGTTCGCCGAGGACGAGGGACGTCGTCCCCGCATCCTCGTCGCGAAGATGGGCCAGGACGGTCACGACCGTGGCCAGAAGGTCATCTCCACCGCCTTCGCGGACATCGGATTCGACGTCGACGTCGGACCGCTGTTCCAGACCCCCGAAGAGGTCGCCAATCAGGCGGCCGACAACGACGTCCACGTAGTCGGTGTGTCGTCGTTGGCCGCCGGTCACCTGACCTTGGTGCCGGCGCTGCGGGAGGCTCTGGCTGCGGCCGGTCGTCCCGACATCATGATCGTCGTCGGCGGCGTCATTCCGCCCGGTGACTTCGACGAACTCTACGAGGCCGGCGCTGCTGCCATCTTCCCGCCCGGCACCGTCATCGCCGACGCTGCCAGCGGATTGTTGGAGAAGCTCTCCGCCCAACTGGGTCACGACAACAGCTGAGAAGGGGGTCACTGAAGATGGCACGTCAGCCCATCGACATTGATTCCCTCGCCGAGGCGGTGCGCGGAAATCAGCGTGCCGGCCTCGCTCGGGCGATCACCCTCGTCGAGTCCACCCGCGACGACCACCGGGCCCTCGCGCAGCAACTTCTACTGAAGTTGCTGCCGGAGGCCGGGGGAGCGCACCGGATCGGCATCACCGGCGTTCCCGGCGTCGGCAAGTCGACCTTCATCGACGCGCTCGGAATGTACTTGCTGGGCAAGGGACATCGGGTTGCGGTGTTGGCGGTCGATCCGTCGTCCACCCGCACCGGCGGCTCGATTCTCGGCGACAAGACACGCATGGCTCGGCTCACCGTCGAACCGAATGCGTACATCCGGCCGTCACCGACGTCCGGCACGCTCGGTGGTGTTGCCAAGGCAACCCGCGAGACCATCGTGCTTCTCGAAGCTGCCGGTTTCGACGTCATCCTGGTGGAAACGGTGGGTGTCGGCCAGTCCGAAGTCACTGTTGCCAACATGGTGGACTGCTTCACGTTCCTGACCCTCGCTCGTACCGGTGATCAGCTCCAGGGCATCAAGAAGGGTGTCCTCGAGCTCGCAGATCTGGTGGCGGTCAACAAGGCCGATGGCAAGCATGAGCGCGAGGCAAAGGGCGCTGCCCGTGAATTGGCGGGTGCGCTTCGCCTGATCTACCCGCACGACGCCATCTGGAAGCCGCCCGTCATCACGATGAGCGGTCTCGAAGGTGTCGGGCTGGACGAGTTCTGGGGAACTGTCACCAAACACCGTGAGGTGCTCACCGAAGCGGGACAGTTCGAGGAGAAGCGTCGCAAGCAACAGGTCGATTGGACCTGGACGATGGTCAACGATCAGCTGCTACGCAGGCTCTCGAGCAACGATCGGGTGCGTGCGATCCGGGCCGACGTCGAGCAGAGCGTGCGTGACGGTTCGCTGACGGCAGCGTTGGCGGCGGGGCGAATTCTCGACGCGTTCGACGGAAGCAACTAGCGCGGAAAGAACGAAATCCCGGGTATCCGAGCGCGGATACCCGGGATTTCTTCTGTGACGAGCTATCGTTCGCGCTTGACTGCAGGCTCGGTGAGTTCGGTCTCGACAGCGAGTTCGACTCCCGTGAAATCGCCTTCTGCCTCGGCCGGGGTGAGAGTGGACCGCTTCCACGCGTAGAACAGCAGCGCTGCCCACGCGCCGAGAATGGTCAGGTAACCGGCCACTGTGACCGCCCCGGTGATGTCGAAGGATTTGAACAGCTTCTGTGCGTTGGTCAACACGATGACGCCGCCCACCGCCGTTCCGAGCAAGGTTGCAGGTACGCGGCTGACCAGCCACGCCGCGAACGGAGCTGCGATGACACCGCCGAGCGCGAGACCGGCGACAACGAGGAGGTTTCCCGCCGACTCACGTCCCAATCCGACAAGGAATCCCAGCGACGCGGCTGACGCGACCAGAAACTCCGAGGCGCTGACCGAGCCGATCACGGTGCGCGGCGCGGTCTTTCCTCGTGAGAGCAGCGTGCTGGTGGTGATCGGACCCCAACCACCACCGCCGGATGCATCGATGAAACCACCGAACAGGCCGAGTGGGGACAGGAAACGTGCAGTGTGCGGGGTGGTACGAGCGTCCGCGACGGCCGGTGGGCGGACCGAAAAGCGTAGTGCCACATAGATACCGATGGCCAGCAGGATCGTCGCCGTGATGGGGACTGCCGCTTCGGTGGACAGACCCGAGAGCACAGTTGCGCCGATGAATGCACCGACTGCGCCGGGCACACCGAGCTTGGCGACGAGCTTCCAGTCGATGTTCTTGAACTTCCAATGCGACACACCCGAAGCGAGGGTGGTGCCGACCTCGGCCAGGTGAACAGCGGCGCTGGCCTGAGCCGGACCGAGGCCACCGATCATCAACAGAGTGGTTGCGGTGACACCGAAGGCCATACCGAGGGCGCCGTCGACGAGCTGGGCGCCGACGCCGACAAGGGTGAACAAAAGAAGATTGAACATGAGAAGACAGACTCCGAGCGAAGAAGCGACAAAGTCAGGGGTGCAGGCAGCGAGAATCGCCGCTCAGCAACACGCCTGATCGAAGCATGCGCTACGACGAGTGGGCCAGAACGCCATCAATCCGAGCGCAAATGCCGGGGAGGCATCGTGGCTGGAAATCTGCACGTCAGGTCCTTTGTTCTCGTACGTTGGTGTTCTGTCCATGCGAGCATAGCCGGTGCCCGGCTCGGTCAACCCACGACGCGGGCGTAATTTCCCACTCGGTGGACAAGTCGATCGAAGAATTCCGCCGGATCGGTGCTGACCGCGATATCCGCGTTGGGCTCACGCTTCCAGTGCCCGACCCAGTCCGCAACCGTCGTTCCGATCAGCAGTGGACTCTCGGTTTCGACATCTACCGTTGCCGGTTTCAGCGTCGCCAGGCTCGGATCGAGCGCGACGGCAGCAGCGAAGGGATCATGCATGTGAGCAAGAAATCCCTGGTCGTATTCACGATGGAATTCCATGTAGAACCGGATTGCGTCGGACATATGCCTGATCACGCTGTTGGACGCGGAACTGCGGAGGTCGGGACCGTCGTCAGGCGAGATGATCTCTTCCGGGGTGCTCCCGGCAGCTTCGGCGAGCCGACGCACATGTTCGGGGAACATCTCGATGGATTCGGTGACGTTGAGGCCGCAGATGATCGGGCGCCGGTGCGCGGGTACGACGGAGAACGCGTCGAACACCTCCTTGGCGGCGTGCGGATCCACCGAGACGTTCCACTCCGCGGTCGGCGTCGTGTTGCCCGGATAGTTGAACGACCCACCCATCACTACCAGTCGCTTCAGCAGAGACGGCAGATCGGGTTCACGTCTGATCGCCAAGGCCAGGTTGGTGAGCGGCCCCGTCACCAGCCCGGTGAGTTGTCCGGGGTACTCCCGGACGAGATCCACCCAGAGGTCGGTGGCGGTTCGGACCGAGCGCTTGCGACCCGAATCGGGGAGGACCGCATGGCCGATTCCTTGCGGACCGTGAGTCTCCTCGGTGGTGCGCAACGGTATGACCAATGGCTCGCGGGCGCCGAGTGCAACCTCGATGTCCGGGGCGCCGCAGAGCGCAAGCCAGTTCAAGTTGTTGGCCGCGACCTGTTCCACCGGAACGTTGCCGGCGGTGCTCGCAATCCCCAGTATCTCGGCTTCGGGGCTGGCAAGGAGATAGAGAAGCGCCAACGAGTCGTCGATACCGGTGTCGACGTCGACGATGAGTTTGTGCATGTCACTCATCGGTGGCCACCAGGATCGTCGGGGAATGCAGGACGGGGAAGTTCACCGACCGAGCGATGAAGCACTTCGTGTGTGCGGGGCCGTGAAGCTCCTGGGCCTTCTCGACCATCGACGCCTCCGCGACCAACACCGTCGGATTCAACGTCACTTCGATGAACTGGCCGCCGCCATCGGATTCCTCGATCATGCTGCCGACCGGCTGATCGCTGTAGTCGAGAACGACGACCCCAGCGGCAGCTGCCAGCCCGAGGTACCAGAGCATGTGGCACTGGGCGAGGGAGGCAACGAGCAGTTCCTCGGGGTTCCATCGCTGCGCGTCACCGCGGAACGAGGGATCGGAGCTGCCGAGAAGTTCCGGCTTTCCGACCGCGGATATTGCATGATTGCGCGAATATCCCTGCGTGCTGGACGTTCCGGTTCCCAGATCGCCCGTCCACTGAAGGTCGAGTGTGTAGGTATGTGACTTCACAGGTCCATCTTGCCCTGAATGTGCCGGTCCCTCAGTGTGCCCACTCCGCGCGATCCGATCCCCACGGATGGGCTGGTTCGGGGTAGTCCTCGAACTCTGCCAGCGCGGGTCGTGCGGTGGTCACGTCGGCATGGTTGACAACAACATTCAGGCCGGGAGCGGTCGGTAGACCGGGATGGACGGTTCGGCCGGGTGCGTCGAGAAGACGGGCGCCGGTGCTGGCCAATGACACGTCGACATCGCGGCCACGGCCGTCCTGCGAGCGCAGCGTCAACGCGTCGAGGATCCCCGCTGCCAAGAAGTATCCGGTCGAGTGGTCGAGTGCCTGCGCCGGAAGCGCACCAGGGTTCTCACCGCCCTCGAGGAACGAGATACCGGATGCGGCCTGCACGATGCTGTCGAAGCCGCGGCGATTCGCCCACGGACCTTCCCATCCCCATGCGCTGACGCGCCCGTGAATCAGGTGGGCGGGAAGATCCTGCCCGATGAGCGCTTCGAGTGCACCCGGCCGGTAGCCGGTGACCAGTACGTCTGCGGTTTCGAGGAGTTCTCGGAACGCTGTCGCTCCCGCCGAGGACTTCAGGTCGAGAAGCGCCGACCGCTTGCCCTGTCCACTGTCGAGGTGCTGCCATCCGATCTCGGGGATCGCCGGGGGATCGATCCGCAGAACGTCAGCGCCGACCAGCGCCAGGGCACGCGTCGCGACCGGACCGGCGATGACGCGGGTCAGGTCGAGAACGCGTGGGCGCGTCGGATGCGTGCGGGGTTTTCCCTCGTCGCGTGCTCGGATGGATACCAGAGGCGCAGACCTCGCAGCTGCGCACTGCTCACTCAGGCGCCACTCGGTCTCGGTACGAACACGGACCGCGATGGCTCCGATCTCGGCGGCCTGCAGCTCGATCTCGATGGCGCTGAGTTCGGATATCCGTTGCACCACTGCATCTTTGGGTGATCCATGATCGAGCGCGAGGATGGCGAGCAGGCGGTCGCGATGGTGCGGATAGTTGCCGTGCGTGCGGACCCAACCGTCGCGGGCGGCAAAGAACCCCGAGTGCTCGGAGAACCCGTTGATCGGCTCGCCGCCGATCCGGAACAGTCGATCGCTCGAGAAGGACGCGGCGATGCGCTCGGGATCGAGGGTCCAGTGTCCGTCGCCCGGGCTGGTTGACCGATGAATCGCCGAGGCGAACGCCGCTACCGAGCCCGCAGCGAGGTCGAACACCGGCAAGTGCGCCGCAAGGAAACCCGCCGAGTCCGGGCATTCGATGTGCCCGCGGCGGTCGTCGGTGTGCACCCCGACGTCACGCTGGTATTCGTCGAGATAGAACCCGTACCCGTGATCCATGCGACGCCTTTCGGCAGTTCAGTGGCCGAGAAGCTCCCGGCACTTCTCTGCCAGCGTATCGCGGAGCGGCGCAGCACGATCCGCCAACTGTTGTTGCTGACGCACGTATTCGGCGCGGCCCGCGGGAGTTTCGATACGAATGGGGGAGTACCCGTACTCGGCGAGGTCGTATGGGCTCGCGCGCATGTCGAGTTCACGGGCCAGGAGCGCGTGTTCGAAGCACCGCATCACCAGGTCGGAATCGACGAGTGGCAACAATTTGAAGCTCCACTTGTACAGGTCCATACCGGCGTGCAGGCAGCCCGGCTGTTCGTGATCGATCTGAGTTTCGCGTGCAAGCGGGAGCGAGTTCTTGGGGGCCGCGTCCGGTGTGAAGAACCGGAACGCGTCGTAGTGCGTGCATTTGAGTGGCAGGGATTCGACGACCGCGTCGGTACCGGCGAACCCGAGTCGCAGCGGCACCGACTGGTGACGGATTGCGTCCTCGCCCCCGCGATAGACCATCGCCCATTCGTGGAGGCCGAAGCAACCCAGCACAGCGGGCCGCGCAGACGTCTGATTCAACAGATTCCACACGAATTCGACTGTGTGACGCCGACGCTCCAGCACTGAGGCCTCGACCGTCGCGGTACCCGACTCGTCGACGCGGTAGCCGGAGAAGGCTGCGTATTCGGCGGCGTTCTCGAGCGCGACTCCGTACCCGGGGTGCCAGCGGCGCAGTTGGGCGGGTTTGAAGTTGTAGTACGTGAAGAGGAAGTCGTGCACCGGGTGAGAGATACCGGCGCTACGACGCGCTCGGTGCGGCTCGACGAGCTTCTCCACCTCCTCGAGGTGAAGCGCCCGCCGAGCCGTCCACTCGCTCTGCGCGAGTGCGAGTGAATGCACCGAACGTGTCATCGATCAGCTGTTTCTTTGTCCGGGAACAGCATCCGTGCCGCGGTGCGTGCCGTCGCGGACCGTTCCGACGTACTCCTCGAGGAGATCCTCGAGCGCGACGATACCGATCACCACTCCGTCAGCGTCCGTGACAGCGCCGAGGTGCGAGCTGGCCCGACGAAGGCCGGCCAACGCTTCGGCCAGCGGTGTGCTGAGCGGAACGATGGGCAGCGGCCGGATATCCGACGTCGGAACGACGGTGTCCGGTCCAGCGGCCTCGTCGAGCACCTCGTCGAGTACGTCCTTGAGGTGTACGTACCCAGCCAGCGATCCGTCGCTCGCTCGCACCGGGTAACGCGAGTATCCGGTCTCGATGACCGCACGCTCGATCTCACCCAGTGTTGTTCCCGACGGTGTGAGGGGAATGGTCCGCACCTTGTCGAGAGTGATCAGGACCTCGGAGACGGTCCGATCGGTCGATTCGAGTGCCTGCTTCAACCGCCGGTGTTCTTCGGCGTCGATCAGACCTTCGGATCGCGATTCACCGATCATCGCGGACAACTCCACCGCCGAGACCGTGACGTCGAGTTCGTCCTTGGGTTCGACGCGCAGGAGC
>NZ_LVCT01000750.1:0-19531 GCF_001647205.1 Rhodococcus sp. EPR-134 | reverse complement strand
GTCTTCTCGGGGCCGGCCAACGCGATGTTCTTGGGCACCATCTCGCCGAGCAGGATGTGCAGC
The DNA here is from genome assembly GCF_001647205.1 of Rhodococcus sp. EPR-134. Taxonomy (NCBI): domain Bacteria; kingdom Bacillati; phylum Actinomycetota; class Actinomycetes; order Mycobacteriales; family Nocardiaceae; genus Rhodococcus; species Rhodococcus sp. EPR-134. The sequence goes on along the minus strand of NZ_LVCT01000750.1, from coordinate 19,468 downwards.
ACGACGACGAGCGACAGCGCGATGGCAAACGAGATCGGGTGCAGCAATCCGTCGGGCAGGCCGACGGCTTCCATCGGCACCTCGAGGAGGTGCGCAATGGCGGGCTCGGCGACCTTACCGAGGAGGATCGAGCAGATCGTGATGCCCAGCTGAGCCGCCGCAAGCATGAGCGAGAGGTTCTCACCGGCCTTGATGACTGTGAGCGCCCGCTTCTTGCCTTGCGCGACCAGTGCTTCGAGGCGGTCACGTCGTGCGGAGATCAGTGCGAACTCCGCACCGACGAAGAATGCATTGCCGGCGAGCAGCACGACGGTGAGGAGTACACCGAAGAGGTTATTCATCGTCGGACTCCTTCTTGCTGTCGTCGGCGGATTCGGGTTCGACGTAAGCGGGGACCGGCGTGATGGTCGCCCGGTCGATACGGCGGCCGTCCATGCCGGTCACTCGTGCAATCCACTTTCCGCGCGAATCACCGGACGAGTCGACGTCGGGCAATTCCACCTCGTCACCCTCGTCGGGGATGCGGCCCAGTTCGGTGAGCACCAAACCGCCGAGCGTGTCGTAGTCGCCTTCGGGAGCGGTGTACCCGGTAGCCGAAGTGACCTCGTCGATGCGCAGGAGACCGGAGCACGACCATCCGTCGCCGACGCGCTGCACGTCGAGTTCGGGTTCGTCGTGTTCGTCGCGCACATCGCCGACGATTTCCTCGATGAGGTCTTCCATCGTGACGATGCCGGCAGTTCCGCCGTACTCGTCGACGACGAGCGCAACCTGCATGCCGTCGGAGCGGATTCGCTCCATGACGGTGTCTCCGTCCAGGCTCGACGGCACGACGGGAACACGTTGAGCCAGACTGTCGACGCGCGTCGTGCGCCGACGTTCGGCCGGAACGGTGAACGCGTGCTTGATGTGTACGACGCCGACCGTGTCGTCGAGATCGCCGCGAACGACCGGGAAGCGTGAATAGCCGGTCCGCGACGCCGTCACGATCAGGTCTGCGACGGTGTCCGAGAGTTCCAGCGATTCGATCTTCACTCGCGGAGTCATCAGCTCTTCTGCCGTGCGGTCACCGAACTGCAGTGAACGGTCGACGAGCATCGCCGTGCCCTTGTCGATGGACCCGCGCTGCGCGGACGTCCGCACGAGGGACCCGAGTTCCTGCGGTGATCGCGCGGAGCGCAATTCCTCCGCGGGTTCGATGCCCAGGCGTCGCACGATCCAGTTGGCGGTTCCGTTGAGGCCGTTGATGGCCCACCGGAAGATCAGCGAGAACCCTGCTTGCAGGCCCGCAGTCGCGCGGGCGGTGGGCATCGGCTTGGAGATTGCGAGGTTCTTCGGTACGAGCTCACCGAAGATCATGGAGAACGAGGTCGCGATCACGAGCGCCAGGATCAAAGACGTTGTCGAGGCCGCGGATTCACTGAGCCCGACGGCCTTCGTGACCGGTGTGATGAACCGTGCCAGGACCGGCTCGGCCAGGTAACCGGTGATCAGGGTTGTGATCGTGATGCCCAGCTGAGCGCCGGAGAGCTGGAACGAAAGAGTCTTGTGCGCGTGTTGAACCTGCCGCGAGCGTCGGTCGCCGCCACGAGCAGCTTCGTCGACGGTGCTGCGTTCGAGCGCGGTCAGTGAGAATTCGGCCGCCACGAAGAGGGCGGTGCCTGCAGTCAGCGCGATGAAGCCGACCAGGCTGAGAATGGTGAAAACGATGTCCATGTGTCATCGCCACCTGAGATGTGCACGGGGGCCGCCGGGTTTGTCTCCCGGCTCGCTAGAGGAGCCCTCCGAACCGGCGGAATCAGAAGATTCCTCGGATAAAACGACGGGTGTAGCGCCGGGTAAGTGTGTGGGTGCCTCGGGCACCGGGTTCCTTTCGTCAGAGCCGAGTAGTTCTCGGCTGTAGCGGGCTCGGTCGGGTCGCCGAAGGGCACCCGACCGAGTTTTGTTTTCTGTTTACGGATCCAATGATACCGGCGGGTGCCCGGGAGTAGGGACCCGAGCACCCGCCGACAGTCACAGAACGTGGTTCACCAACCAGACGGAAGCGGCCGTCCTTCGGCAAATCCGGCGGCGGACTGCACGCCCAGAACGGCCTTCTCGTGCAGCTCCTCGAGAGAGCGCGCACCCGCGTACGTGCAGGTACTGCGCACGCCGGAACAGATCTGATCGATCAGGTCCTCGACTCCAGGGCGCTCGGGATCGAGACGCATCCGCGAACTGGAGATGCCTTCCTCGAACAATCCCTTACGGGCGCGATCGAAAGCCGTTTCGGTGGCTGTGCGAGCGGCAACAGCGCGCTTGGAGGCCATACCGAAGCTCTCCTTGTACGCGTTGCCCGCCTGATCGACTTTGAGATCGCCGGGGGACTCGTACGTGCCGGCGAACCACGAGCCGATCATGACGTTCGACGCGCCCGCCGCGAGGGCGAGTGCAACGTCGCGGGGGTGTCGAACGCCGCCGTCGGCCCAGACGTGCTTGCCGAGCTCACGTGCCGCTGCAGCACATTCCGCGACGGCCGAGAACTGCGGGCGTCCGACGCCGGTCATCATGCGAGTCGTGCACATGGCTCCGGGTCCGACGCCGACCTTGACGATGTCCGCGCCTGCGGCGATCAGATCACGGGTTCCCTGTGCGGAGACCACGTTGCCTGCGACCAACGGGACGCCGAGATCGAGCGCCTTGAGGGTGGTGAGTGCATCGATCATTCTCTGCTGGTGACCGTGAGCCGTGTCCACGACGATCACGTCGGCACCGGCGTCGACGAGTGCCTTGGCCTTGGCGCCCACGTCACCGTTCACACCGACCGCCGCAGCGACCCGGAGTGCGCCGCGCTCGTCGACTGCGGGGTCGTAGATGCCGGCACGGATCGCGCCGGTGCGGGTGAGGACGCCGGCAAGAGTCCCGTCTTCGTTGACGATGACCGCCAGCGGATCGTGCTTGGTTTCGAGCAGTTCGAAGACCTCACGCGGTGTGGCGGTGACCGGGGCCGTGACGAAGTCGGTGATCGCGACGGTACGTAGGCGAGTGAACCGATCGACATCCGCGCAGGCAGCCTCCGTGACGACACCGAGAGGCTTACCGTCCTCGACCACCACGACCGCGCCGTGAGCACGCTTGGGAAGCAGCGCCAGCGCATCGGAGACGGCGTCGTCCGGACTAAGCGTGACCGGCGTATCGGCGACGAGGTGGCGGCTCTTGACGAACGCCACGGTCTCGGCGACAGCTTCGGTGGGGACGTCCTGCGGAATGATGACCAGTCCGCCGCGGCGGGCGACAGTCTCCGCCATGCGGCGGCCGGCGACTGCGGTCATATTGGCGACCACGACGGGAATGGTCGTTCCGGATCCGTCGGAAGAATTGAGATCGACGTCGAACCGAGAGGTGACCTCGGTCCGGTTAGGGACGAGGAAGACGTCGTCGTAGGTCAGGTCGTATGGGGGGCGTTGCCCTTCGAGGAACTGCACGTTTCACGAGCCTACCGTCGATTCCGCCGTAGCGCCCTCGGTGTCGCGCGCTTGTGAGCGGGAAAGGGCGATCGTGGTCATGATCATGACGGCGACTGCGCACCCGATGAGAGCAATTCCGGGACCGTCGACGCGGAGGCGTTCGTCGAGCACTGTCATCCCCAGGAAGATGGCCGCGATCGGCTCGCCGATCGTCAGGGCGGGTAGCGACGCCGACAGCGGCCCGACCTGGAACGCGCGCTGTTGCAGGTAGACCCCGATTGCGCCCGAGGCGATCAGCGCCCACGTCTGCCATGCCGAAATCACCCCGACGACGCCGTGGCCGAGTAGGTCGGTGACGTACTTGGTGAATGCGACGGCGACGCCGTAGAAGATGCCTGCCGCAGAGCCGAGAAGCAGTGCGCGCCAGCCGCCGTCGAGTTTGGACAAGCCGCCGACAGTTGCGGCCACGGCCACTGCGACCGTAATCGTCAGGGGCACAGCCCAATCCGACCATGGAGCATTGCTGTCTCCCTCGGTGGGATCGCCGACGACGAGGAAGATCGCCAAGGAAATCGCGAGCATGATCGCCAGTGACCACGCGGAACGGGTGATGCGGATTCCCGAGAATTTGGCCGAGAGAGGCAGCGCGAACAGCAACGAGGTCACGATCAGCGGCTGCACCACCAACACCGAACCCAACGACAGTGCAACGGCCTGCATGACGTACCCGCCGCCGTCACCGATCAGCCCGGCCCACCACCGAGGACTGCGAATCAACGACGCCACCAACGCCTCGCCCTCGGGAACCGCGGACGCCGCCCGTTGCTGAGCGACCGAAGCGCACGCGAAGAGCAGTGCAGCGAGAAGTGCGCAGAGAACCGAGATCAGTGGAAGATCACCCATTCCCTCAGTGTGCGCGCTTGCCCGCCCGATTTCCGGCAGACGGCTTTCCTGCGCCGGGTGCGCCGCGACGCGGGGTCAAGCCCTTGGACGCCAGACGCTCCGAACGGGTCGGGACCGGAGTGCCGTCCGCACGGATCTTCTTCACACTCTTCGGATCGGTGACGCGCCGCGAGGAGGCGGCGCGCTTGTCGCCGTCCTTCTTCATCCGGCCTCCGGCAGCGGTCCGGCCTGCAGTGTCGTGTTCCTGACGGCCACGCTTGGCGGTGTGCTTGACGGCAACCGTCGTATCGGGAGCCTCGACCGGAATTCCCGTCGGCTCCATCGCACCGGTGATGCGCGTGAGTTCAAGATCGTCAGGACGAACCCGCACACCGTGAACCTTGACGCCTGCCTGCTTGGTCAACTTCTCGACCGAATCACGTTCCTCGTCGGTGACGATGGTGACGACGACGCCTGATTCCCCGGCGCGTGCCGTCCGGCCGGCCCGGTGCAGGTAGTCCTTCGCCTCGGCCGGGGGATCGACGTGAACGACGAGCGTCACGTCGTCGACATGGATTCCGCGCGCGGCGACATCGGTGGCGACCAGGACCGGTGTTGTCCCGTCGGAGAACGACGCGAGGGTCTTGGTCCGATTGTTCTGCGTCTTGCCGCCGTGCAGGGCCCCGGCCGAGACGCCGATCAAATGCAGTTGCTGCGCAAGACGATCCACACCGTGCTTGGTCTTGACGAACATGATGGTCCGCCCCGCGCGCGAAGCGATATGTGCGACAACGGATCTCTTGTCGTCGCGGTCGACGAAAAGCAGATGATGTTCCATGGTCGAGACGGTCGCAACCGGGGGAGCAGTCGAGTGCGACGCCGGATTGCGCAGGTAACCCGCGACCAGATCGTCGACCTTGCCGTCGAGTGTCGCCGAAAAGAGAAGACGCTGACCGTCTTTCGGAGTCGTGTCGAGAATCTTCGCAACCTCGTCGATGAAACCCATGTCTGCCATGTGGTCGGCTTCGTCGATGGTCGTGATCACGACGTCGTCGAGAATCACCGACTTCTGCTCGAGTAGGTCGAGCAGGCGCCCGGGGGTCGCAATCAGCAGATCGACGCCGCGGGCAAGGATGTCGGCCTGACGCTTGATCGGAACGCCCCCGACCGCATTTGCCACACGCAAACCGATCTCGGTAGCGGCGTCGTCGAGTGCCTTGTGGATCTGGATCGCCAGCTCACGGGTGGGAGCGAGCACCAAACCGCGCGGACGATTCCGCTTGCTCGCCCCACCCTTGAGGCGCACCAGCATCGGAAGCCCGAAGGCCAGAGTCTTTCCGGAACCCGTCGCACCGCGCCCGAGTACATCCCGACCGGCAAGAACATCGGGGATGGTTGCCGACTGAATGGGGAAGGGGGCATCGATGCCGCTTCGGCGCAACGCGTGCACCATCACGGCGGGGATTCCGAGGTCGACGAACGAACGCCCTTCGGTCGAGGTGGGCGAGTCGATCGTCGATTCCTGCATTTGTCCAGGCTACCGGGTATCGGTAGACGCAGATGACCGCATCTACCGATACCCGCTGTGAATCAGGCCTCGATTTCGCTGCGGTCACCGCTCCACAGTGTGTGGAACTTGCCCGGCTTGTCGATGCGCTCGTAGGTGTGCGCGCCGAAGAAGTCGCGCTGACCCTGAGTCAGGGCGGCCGGCAGACGCTCCGCGCGGAGACCGTCGTAGTACGACAGCGAGGACGCGAACGCAGGTACCGGAATGCCGAGCATCGTCGCGGTGGCGACCACGCGGCGCCAGCTGTCGATGCCTGCCTCGATGGCCTCGCGGAAGTACGGCGCCAGGATCAAGCTCGGCAGGCTCGGATCGGCGTCGAACGCGTCCTTGATGCGGTTGAGGAACTGCGCACGGATGATGCAGCCACCGCGCCAGATCGTCGCCAGGTCGGCAGGCTTGAGGTTCCAGTCGTACTCGGCGCTGCCGGCAGCGATCTGATCGAAGCCCTGCGCGTACGCCACGATCTTCGACGCGTACAGCGCGGCCTGGATGTCGGCGGCGAACTGCTCGGCGTCAGCAGGCTTGTCGCCGAGAGAGCCGGCAGCCAGACCCTGCGCCTGAGCTGCAGCGCGCTGATTGCGGCTACCGGACAGTGCGCGAGCAAACACGGCCTCGGCGATACCGGTGACCGGCACGCCCAGATCCAGAGCAGACTTGACCGTCCAGCGGCCCGTGCCCTTCTGCTCGGCAGCGTCGACGATGACGTCGACCAAAGGCTTGCCCGTCTCGGCGTCGACCTGGCGGAGCACCTCGGCGGTGATCTCGATCAGGTAGGACTCGAGGGTGCCCTTGTTCCACTCGGTGAAGACGTCGGCAACCTGACCGGCGTCGTAGCCCAGAGCGTCGCGGAAGAGGTTGTACGCCTCGCCGATGAGCTGCATGTCGGCGTACTCGATGCCGTTGTGCACCATCTTGACGAAGTGACCGCTGCCGTCGGGGCCGATGTGCGTGCAGCACGGGGTGCCGTCGACGTGAGCGGAGATGGACTCGAGAAGCGGGCCGAGAGCCTCGTAGGACTCCTTCGGGCCGCCCGGCATGATCGACGGACCGTTGAGTGCGCCTTCTTCGCCACCGGAGATACCGGCGCCGACGAAGTGCAGTCCGCGGGCGCGGATCGCCGCTTCACGACGGATCGTGTCGGTGTAGAGCGAGTTGCCACCGTCGATGATGATGTCGCCGGGCTCCATGGCGTTTGCGAGCTCTTCGATGACAGCATCGGTCGGGGCGCCGGCCTTGACCATGATCAGGACGCGTCGCGGCTTCTGAAGTGCGGCAACAAACTCCTCGACGGTCTCGGTGCGCACGAAATCGCCCTCGGAACCATGCTCGGCGATCAGGGCATCGGTCTTCGCGATGCTGCGGTTGTGCAGGGCAACGGTGTGACCGTGGCGGGCGAAATTGCGGGCAATATTCGAACCCATGACGGCCAGGCCGGTGACGCCGATCTGAGCTCGGGGTGATTCGGTGCTAGTGGTTGACATGCTTACAGCTTTCCCTCTCGGTCCGCGGCTGTGAAATCCTGCGCTGTGCGCAGCCGAAAACGGTGCGGCCGCGACGCGCGTGAACATCAGACCGTGCATACAAAACACGGATGCAGATCACTTTAATTGCAGTGACCTGCATCCGTCTCGATACAGCTTCCGGCACAGCCGGAAGGTTCTCAGTGTTCAGTTGTCGAGCCGCAGCTCAGCGCAGGTATTACCGCTGATCGCGCTTCGGGCCGTCGAATCCGTCATAGCTACGACGGTCGGTACGGCTGCGGAAGCCGCCACCGCTGGTCGAGGCTGCACGGTTGTCGCCGCCTTCGCGGTTTCCCTGGTATCCACCGGAGGAGCGGTTGCCCTGGTAGCCGGTCGAGGGGCGGCTGTCGCGATCGCCGTACGAGCGGTTGTTGTCACGGTTGCCCTGGTATCCACCACCGGACGAGCGGTTGCCCTGGTATCCGCCGCGGCTCTCGCCGTCGCGGCTTCCCTGGTAGCCACCCGAAGAGCGGTTTCCTTGGTAGCCGGTCGAGGGGCGGCTGTCGCGGTTGCCCTGGTAACCACCGCTGGAGCGATCACCCTGGTATCCGCCGCGGCTCTCGCCGTCGCGGTTGCCCTGGTAGCCACCCGAAGAGCGGTTGCCCTGGTATCCACCGGACGAGCGGTTGCCCTGGTAGCCGCCACGGCTTCCACCACGATCACCGAAGGAACGCTCGCCACGAGAAGAGCTCTCGCGCAACGGTTCTCCGGTCGGCTTCTTGGCGCCGGTGATGCGAGCAAGTTCAGCAGAACCCGGGGTGACGGCAACGGCTGCGGCATTGACGCCGGCCATACCGGTCAGACGCTTGAACTGACGCTTCTGGTTCGGCAGCACGATGGCGACAACGGTGCCCTTCTCGCCGGCGCGAGCGGTACGACCAGCGCGGTGCAGGTAGTCCTTGTGGTCGGCCGGGGGATCGACGTGAACGACGAGGTCGATGCCGTCGACGTGGATGCCGCGTGCTGCGACGTCCGTTGCGACGAGGACCGGGGTGCGGCCGTTCTTGAAACGCTCGAGGACGCGGGTGCGCTGGTTCTGTGCCTTGCCGCCGTGAAGCGACTCGGCAGCGATGCCGACTGCGCGGAGGCGGTCGGTGATTCCCTCGCAACCGAGCTTGGTGCGGGCGAACATGATGGTGCGTCCGTCGCGGGCACCGATCTCGGCGAGGACTGAATCCTTCTGTCCACGATCGACGAGGAGGACGTAGTGCTCCATCGTGTCGACGCTTGCGCGGCCGTCTTCGGTGGAGTGGGTGACGTGGTTGGCCAGGAACTGACGAACCAGCGACTGGACCTCACGGTCGAGGGTTGCCGAGAACAGCAGACGCTGTCCGTCTGCGGGGGTCTCACCGAGGATCGAGCGAACCTCGGGCAGGAAGCCCATGTCCGCCATCTGATCGGCTTCGTCGAGTGCGGTGATTTCCACCGAGTCGAGGATGCAGGTGCCCTGACGCAGGTAGTCGCCGAGACGACCCGGCGTTGCGACGAGGACGTCTACGCCGCGGCGAAGCTGATCGACCTGCTTGGCGAACGGCGTTCCACCGACAGCGGGGCGAACCGTGAGTCCGAGTGCTCCGGCGTAGGAGTTGAGGGAGTCGACCACCTGGAAAGCAAGCTCACGGGTGGGGACGAGCACGAGTGCGCGGGGACGCTTGGCGGCCGGGCGATCTTCGTGGCGTGAGAGGCGGGTCAGCATCGGCAGGCCGAAGGCGAGGGTCTTGCCCGATCCGGTCTGTGCGCGGCCGAGAACGTTGGTACCGGCGAGCGCGTCCGGGATGGACTGCGCCTGGATGGGGGACGGGACGGTGATGGAGTTGCGCGCCAATGCGGCAACAAGCTGCTCGGGCAGGCCGATCTCGGCGAAGGTGATACCCGGCTCGGTGGCGACTGCTTCTTCGGCAGCGGGGGTGTTGACGGTGGGGTCTTCGATGTTCTCGGAAGACGACATTTGGACAGCGTTGGTCACGCGGAAACCTCTCCGGACTACGGGCACGTCGCGGAGCGGAAGAAGCCATGCTGAAATACACGACACAGTTCGCAAAGGGACGAGCCAGGGCACATGTCACCTGGCAATCCGAACGCATACTGCGGGGAATTGGGCTGTGTGCCGTTATATGTTGACGGACCACGATGGTGGCCGTGATCCACTCTACGCCACCGGGGACACCGAAGTCAGGTAGCCCCGCCTGTGACCTGCACTACTACACGGGGTTACGCAGGTCAAGACTCAGTATGCGTTGAAAAGCAGTCGAAGTTCGGTGAGCCAGGGCACAGCAACCGCAACCGTGGGAACAACGAGAATCGCGACCGCCCCGAGATACGCAAAAACTGCGATGCGGGGATCTGCGTCGTCGGCCGAGAGGCGCTGCACCCGGATGAGCGTCGACGGCCCGCCCGCTGCCATTGCCCCGCGGGGTGCCGTCGATCCGGCACACGCGACAAGCGCCCGCGCGAGGGGAGTGGGACCGGTAGCCCGCACGGCTGAATCGTCGGCGAGCAACTCCACCAGTAGCTGCACCGATCCCAGGGCCGACTTGCTACGAACGAAACGGGGGAACGCGTGGTTGACGGCAGTGAAAGCCTCGAGGACCAGATCGTGACGAGCTCGCAGGTGGGAACGCTCGTGCGTCAGGATGGCTTTGACCTCGGCATGATCGAGGTTCTGCAGAGTGCCTTGACTGAGAACCACGCGTTGACGCAGACCTGGCAGGCAGTATGCGATCGGTTCGTCGACGTCCAGTACCCGCAGATCGGGTGTGCGTTCCACCGACGCGGGCATGGCGCAGTCGTCGAGAAGGTCCACCAACACGCGGTGACGTGCACGGCGACGTCGGGTTCTCACAGCGACCTGGATGATCGAGAAGATCAGCTTCGCGCCGATCAGAAGCGTCAGGGCAAAAACAACCACGTACAGAATCCACAGCGGGAGCCCGAGTGCATCGATTTCGGCGGTCGGGGCCGTCGTCGGCCTACCGTCAGTGCCGGGAACGAGCAGCTGGCTGGCAATGGCCAGGCCCGAGCTGAATGCCGACAGCACCGCAGCAATTGCGACGGCTTGCCACAGAACCAACGCCGCGCGTGGAGCGCGGTAAGGCCACGTGGAGCGGCTCAGGAGTGCGGGAACCGGACCGGCCAGCAACAAGGCAAGCAGTCCGAAAACCAGTGCAGTAGTGGCGTTCATGTCCTACACATCATGCACGACGAAATCAGTTCGGCCTAGAAATTCCGGGCTGCGCAGCCTTTTTCGCGGACTCGCGCACCTCGAGGGCAGCGAGCGCTTCGCGGAGAGCATCGGCTTCGTCAGCATTGACCTGTCCCACGAAGTGGACGAGTGCCGCGGCGCGACCGCCGGACTCCGGAGCCTGGGCCAGCGCGTCGACCATCAGACTCGCGACCAGTTCTTCGCGCTTATTGACGGGAAGATAGCGATGTGCGCGATCGTCACGCTGCTGAATCACCAGATGCTTCTTCGCCAGGCGCTGCAGAACGGTCATTACCGTCGTGTACGCCAATTCGCGATGCGTCGCGAGTGCTTCATGCACCTGTCGCACAGTTTGCGGTTCCGATGTGGACCACAAATGATCCATCACCGCGCGTTCGAGTTCACCTAGACCTGCCATTCTTCGATTCTACGGACTTCCACGACGAAATACGTACTACTGGTAGTAGTAACCACCTCGGTGGGGGTGTGGTATTGGCCATAGTGATCTGCGTGACGGTTACGGTGGTGTGAGACGACGAAAGTCCCGACAATGACGATGCCCGATAATTGCAAGCCAACAGTCGATCCGCAGAAAGTAGCCGCACGTAGATGACGATCGACAGTTCGCCGGGCACCGAAGAATCGACATCACGGGCGCGGGTAGTCACGCAGAAAGCTGCCGGCATCATCCGTTTCGGCATTCGCGACGCACCGTTGACGGTCGTTCTACTTCTCACCATGTGGATCGTGGGTGCCGCAACCGGCAGCCTCGTTCACGGACCGTCCCGCGATCTCGAGCACACGATCGGTGCCGGAATGGGCTCGATCCAGCACGGCCGCATCTGGACTCCGCTCACGTCCGTGCTGTGGGCAGGAAACCTGCTCGGGTACCTCGGCGCGACCGTGCTCCTGATCGCAGTCGCCGCACCCCTCGAACGCCGAATGGGAACGATCAAGCTTGCGATCGCCGGCGCAAGCACTCAAATCTTGGGAGTCCTGCTCGGGCTCGGCTGGGCGTCGTTTGCGAAGGTGTTCGATTCCAGTTGGGGATTCCGCCTCCACGTGGGCTCCGCGGTCGGAGCCAGTGCATGGATCGTCGGCGCTGCGATGGCCGCCAGCTCGAACATGGGCACCCTGTGGCGCCGTCGCATTCGCGTCGGAACTTTGGCGTTGACGATCACTTTGGCCTTGTTCAGTGGTCAGCTGCAAGACGTCATCCGATTCTTTGCCGCTGTGGTGGGTTTGGTGATCGGACAGTGGATCGTCGGACGATCGGCGCGCGGTGAGCGCATCGCCGGGACACAGCGAGAGGGTCGCGTCCTGGTCGCCATCGTCGTCGCGGCGAGTGCGATCGGCCCGATGATCGCCGCGCTGTCCCCGCAGGCGGTCGGCCCACTCGCGGTCCTCCGTGACCTCTTCCGCGGAGTTCCCTGGACTGTCGCCGAGGTTCGAGAACTGTGCGAGGAGTCGTCGTCGGATCCGGACTGCCGACGAGGACTCCTCGAGCTCAGACTCTCCGGTATCGGCCCGACTCTGCTCTCGCTGATGCCGTCGATCTTCGTTCTCGTGTTGAGTGACGGGCTCCGTCGTGGCCGCAGATTCGCCTGGATTGCGACAGTGTGTGCTCAGGTCGTCCTACTCGTCCTCTCGATCGGGAACTTCGTCATCAGGTTCGTCGACGCCGTCGACAGTGACAGCTTGTTCTACGGAATCAGCGATCCGAACGTGTACCGAACTCTGGTGCCGTTCCTGACACCGCTCTTCGTACTGATCCTGCTGATCGCGACACGTCGATACTTCGACGTCGCGGCCCCGGCCAAGACATACCGACGTCTCGGTGCTGCGATCGTGACCTTGCTCGCGGTCCTCGCCGTGATCTACGTCGGCGGCGGAATGCTCGCCAGGCACGGGTTCGATCGCGAGCCCACCGTAACGATGTTGCTCGCGGACTTCCCTCAGCGCCTTGTACCGCCCGTGTACCTGCAGTTGATCGATCCGCGTCTGCTTCCCGTGGACATCGAGTCGACGTTGCTCTTCGAGTGGACCGGCGTCGTGTTCTGGGGCGTCGCCGCCGTGTTGGTGTTCGTGAGTTTCCTCAAGCCGGTCAAGACCGCCGATCCCAAAGCCGCCGAACGAGCGCGATCCATGTTGATCGCCGGTACCGGCAGCCCGTTGTCCTGGATGACGACGTGGAAGGGAAACACATACTGGTTCAGCGCGGACGGTTCGAGTTACGTCGCGTATCGCGTCATCGCCGGTGTTGCTCTCACAACCGGTGATCCGGTCGGTCCTCCAGATCGCATGCGCACGGCGATCGAGGAGTTTGCCGAGTTCGCTTCGTCGAACGGTTGGATTCCCTGCTTCTATTCAGTGACCGACGACGCCCGAAGCATCACTGATTCCATGGGCTGGAGCGGCCTGCAGGTCGCCGAGGAAACCGTGCTCGACCTCGGACAGGTCGCGTTCACAGGAAAGCGGTTCCAGGATGTGCGAACAGCACTGAACCGGGCGAAGAAGTCCGGGATCACGGCCGAGTGGATTTCCTTCCCTCATGCACCTCTCGCGATCAAGGATCAGATAGTTGCGATCTCGGAGGAATGGGTGGCGGACAAGGGGATGCCCGAGATGGGATTCACCCTCGGCGGACTCGACGAGGTCGACGACGAACAAGTGCGGTGCCTGATCGCCGTCGACGAGGATCGCACCGTGCACGGTGTCACGTCGTGGCTACCGGTGCACCGCGACGGCAAAGTCGTCGGGTGGACACTCGACTTCATGAGGCGACGCTCCGAAGGATTCCGTCCCGCGATGGAGTTCCTCATCGCCTCCGCTGCACTGAAATTGGAGGAGGAGGGCGTCGAGTTCCTCAGTCTGTCCGGTGCACCGTTGGCAACAATCGCCGGTGACTCCGAGAGGAATGCGAACGAACCGGAGGCCACGACTTTCTCGGCGATGATGGACAGCGTGCTCGACCTACTCGGTCGCACCCTGGAACCGGTGTACGGATTTCGTTCGCTGTTGGCCTTCAAATCGAAGTTCCAGCCTCGGTACGTGCCGATGCACATGACTTTCGCCGATCCAGCCGCGTTGCCGAGCATCGGGAACGCGGTCGGACGGGCGTACCTGCCGACCGTGACGATCGGTCAAGGATTCAAACTTGTTCGGACGATTCTGGGTCGCTGATTCGCGATCGTCACGCAGGCTTTGCCGGCCCGCCGACGGCGCCGAACACGTGCCGGGTACCGATCGGAACGATCAGCGGCCGATCCGAGACGGGATCGTCGATGACCGCAGCTTCGAGACCGAACACCTCGAGCAGAAGTTCCGCGGAAATGATGTCCTTGGGGACACCAGAAGCGACGACGGCGCCGTCGCGCATCACGATCAGATGATCGCTGTATCTGACCGCGAGATTGAGGTCGTGCAGCACCATCACCACGGTGCGCCCCATTTCCTCGTGGAGTTGATCCACCAGGTCGAGGACTTCCATCGAGTGCGCGAGGTCCAGATAGGTAGTCGGTTCGTCGAGAAGCAGAATGTCGGTTCCCTGGGCGAGAGCCATCGAGATCCAGGCTCGCTGGCGCTGACCGCCGGACAATTGATCGACGGGTCGATCGGCGAGATCCGAGACACCGGTCAGCTCCAGCGCTTCGGCGACCTCGCCCTCGTCGTCCGCGGACCACTGCCTGATCCACGACTGGTGCGGGTGGCGCCCACGTGAGACCAGATCGGCGACGGTGAGTCCTTCGGGCGCAACTGGAGTCTGGGGGAGCATTCCGAGCACCCGTGCGACTTCCTTGGTCTTCATCGAACTGATCGCCTTGCCGTCCAGGACAACCGATCCGCCCTTGGGCTTGAGCAGACGACCGAGCGCACGCAGGAGCGTCGACTTGCCGCAACCGTTGGGGCCGATGACCGTCGTGATCACGCCGGTAGGGATCTCGAGATCGAGTCCGTCGACGATGATGCGGTCCCCGTACCCGAGCGTCAGGTTCTTGGCGACGAGACGCGAAGGAGTATCGGTGGACTGGGCGATGGTGGTCATGCTGTGACCTTCCGATTGTTACGAACCAACAGGTAGAGCAGGAACGGACCACCCAGTGCGGAAGTCACGATTCCGACGGGGAGTTCCACAGGCAGAATTGTTCGAGCGATGACGTCGCTGCCGACCACCAGTACAGCACCGGTCAGCGCGGACGCCACGATGGGCGGGCCGGCAGAGCGCACCAGACGCATGGCGACCTGTGGCGCAGCCAGGGCGACAAAGCCGACCGGACCTGCTGCGGCGGTTGCGATGGCGGCCAGCGCCACGGCGGAGAGCAACAGTTTGGCCTGCGATGATTGCAAGCGAACACCGAGAGAGGTGGCGTTGTCGTCGCCCAACCGCAGCGCTCCCATGGTGAACGAAGCGATCACCGCGTAGCCGCCGACTACCGCGACAGCGATGGCTACCGGCCACATCTGATTCCAGGTGGCACCGTTGAGCGAACCGTTGAGCCACACCTGTGCGCGGGAAGCATCGTTGATGTCCGCCGAGATGAGAAGCCATCCCGTCGCTGCCACGAGCATGGCGTTGATGCCGATGCCGATCAGGATGAGGCGGAACCCCTCGACGCCTTTTCGCCATGCGAGGGCGTAGATCACCACAGCTGTCAGCAGACCGCCACACAGTGCAGCCAACGGAATCCCCAGTGTGGCAAGCAGTCCCACGAACGAGCCACCCCCGCCGAGTACGATGAGAGCGACCGCGGCAGCACTCGATCCAGCCGTGATTCCGAGGATGTCGGGGCTGGCGAGGGCGTTGCGAGCGATCGTCTGGGTGACCGCACCGGCAATGCCGAGTGCCATACCGATGAAGAGTGCGGTGAGCGATCGAGGAAGTCGGAGGTCGAAGACGATCAGGTTCTGTGTCTTGCTTCCATTACCGAGCAGGACCGAAATGACATCGGGGATCGAGATCGGATAGTCGCCCCGTCCGATGTTGATGCAGAGCAGAAGGAAGAGTGCGACCGCGAGCGCAATGCACACCGACACCGCGAGTGGACGGTAGACCAGCGAGAATCCACCGATACGAATCGACTTACGTGAGGGGACGGTCCGGGGGAGTACCCGGAGTTCTTGCTTGAGCGTCACAGACTTGCCAACTTCCTGCGGCGTACGAGAGCGATGAAGAACGGGGCGCCGAAGAGGGCCAGGATGATTCCGACCTGCAACTCGCCGGGGCGCACGACTACGCGACCGATGATGTCCGCGGTGATCAGCATGACCGCACCGAGCAAGCCCGCGTACGGGACCAGCCAGCGGTAGTCGGGTCCGGTGATGGCCCGGGCCACGTGGGGGACCACCAATCCGATGAACGCGATAGGTCCACACGCTGCGGTCGCGGCGCCGGTCAGCAGGGTGATCGCGATGATGCCGAGTGTGCGACTGAACGCGATGTTCGTTCCCAACGCTTTTGCGACGTCTTCACCCAGGCTGAGGACATTGAGACCAGGCGTACTCGCCAGGGCGATGACCAAACCGAGTATCAGGAAGGGGAGGACCTGCCAGAGAACGTCGAACCCGCGACCGGACACCGACCCGACTACCCAGAAACGGTAGGCGTCCAGACTGGTCTGGTCGAGGATGATCACGGCATTGGTCATGGCTTGCAGGAAGAACGCGACGGCTGCGCCCGCCAGAGCCAGACTCAGAGGACTCGCGCCGCCGTTTCCGATGGAGGACAAGCCGAAGACGACGATGCTGGCGACGAACGAGCCTGCAAACGCGAACCAGAGGTACTGACTCGGGGCGGTGAAGCCGAAGAGATAGATCGCCATGACTACGAAGAAAGCCGCGCCGGCGTTGAGGCCGAGTAGTCCGGCATCTGCCAACGGGTTACGCGTGTGTCCCTGAATCAGGGCGCCGGCGATACCGAGTGCGATGCCGACGACAAGACCCAGGATGGTCCGCGGAGCGCGCAACGTTCGCACGATGATGTCCGTCTGGGTGCCGTCCGAACTGAAGATGGCGTGGAAGATCTCGGCAAACGTCAGCGGACGTGCGCCCACCGCGATGCTCGCGAGCATGACGAGCGCGAGAAGAACCGTGAGCACCGCGAGACCGATCAGCCGGCGTCGACGAGTTGCCCCGACGCTGTTGTCGCGCGCGAGTTCCTCGAACCCTTCTTCGCGCGCCGTGCTTTCACGGACCACCTCGATACCGGTTCGATCGAACGGCCTGCGCAGAGCCCGGCGAACACCGATGGGCTGCTTTGTCTTCGCGTCACGCGTGACCAGACCTACCCATCCCTTTCCCGAGGTCCGGCCTGTGGCACCTTCGCGGAATCCCAGGTTCCACACGAGGAGACCAACGGCAATGGCTATTGCCGTCCCACCGAACACTGCGCGGTCGGCTTCGCCGCCACCGTTCTCGTCTCGGAGCGACTGAACGACGTACCAGCCGACGAGCAACGGAAGCAGGAACACCCCCGCGTCGAAAATCCCAGCTAGAACACGCATTCGGACAGGAGCCGGGCCGCGCGGCACTATGCGCCGTCCGTACGTCTCGCTGGGTCCTCGGGGATGTCCGTTCCCGAGCGGTTTGATCATCGTCACTGGCGGTTCGAGCTCCTGGTCTTTGTGCGCAGGGAATTCGCATCTTAGGTTACGGAACCCTATGTGGGTGTGCTCCCTGCGGGGCAAGTTCCTGTGAATATGCGGTGCCCAGCGTCACAGTTCTTTACTCTTGAATTATGGTGAGGCTAACCTACATTAAGAACCACAAGACAACTTCGGCCGATTGGAGTGCACGGTGACAATCACCTTGACCACCCAGCATGCGGATGTTCGTGAATTCGAACTCCGGTCGAACGCATTGAGCCGCACCAGCGTTCGCCTACGAGCACTCAACCCTGACTACCCGCGCGTCTACGCGGTTGCCGCCATGTCAGGTGAAGGCAAACGGCGTTGGTGGCAGTTGAGTGAAGGCTTGTGCGGGGATCGGGTGCATCAGATGTTCGCCCGCTCGCTCCAGGATCTCGACAGTGCCGAAGCTGCGGCGATACAGGTCGCAACATCACTGATTCACGCTGTGGTCGGCAGGGTTGCCGCATCGATCGTCTCCGAAGGTGCCGCTTGGGATCCAGGCCTCGAGAACCTGTTCATCCACATGGACAGCGACGGCGGTATCGACTGGGCCGGGGTGATCGACGAAACTCTGCGAGTTGCGCCGAACGGACGGGAGTCCGGCAGTGACGGCGTCGTCGACATGCCGTGCGAAGAAGCGCTCCTCGTCTGGACCGCGCACCGTTGCCTGACCTCGCTACGGGCGATCTACGACGCCGTCTCCAGGTGTGCGCCCGTCGACCAGTTCAGATTCTGGGGCTTGGTAGGGGAGTCGATCCTGGGCGCAGCGGCATATGTCCCCATCTTGGCCGGCGGGGGCGAATCAGCCGCTCAGCGCCGCGGGCAGGGGCTGCTGGACGCTTTTGTCGCCGCAGGGCTGCCCGTGCGTGCACGCCGCAAGGTCTCGCTGCGTCCTCGTTGGAACCAGTTCGACGAAGGGCTTGCTAAATTAGGTCAGCCTTGCCTATGATTGTGGAACACCACGCGGAGAGTTACACCCCGCGAGAGTGACGAAACTGCCGGACCGCGCCGGAGTCCTGAGGGCTGCAGAGACTCCCGGTCCTTCCCACGGCGGGTTTCACATCGAATGATGTGAAACCCGCCGGTTCTTTTTCCAGACCTGATTCCAAGCTCGAGTTACCTCTCGTGTAATCAGGTAGGGAGTGGCAGCCACACCGGCGCCAGAGAATCACAGATGGAGATGGCATGGTCGACACTGCTGAGACCGCAGAGATGATGAAACGGCTCGGAACGGGCTTCGACGCCACCATCGGCCTGGAATACACCGAACTGAGCCCAGATCGCGTGCGGGCGCAATGGACCGTCAAGCCCACGCTGCACCAGCCCGCCGGGATACAGCACGGGGGTGTGTACTGCTCGGTGGTGGAGTCTCTCGCCAGCGTCGGTGGCACCGTGTGGCTGGGCGAGCGAGGACACGTGGTCGGAGTCAACAACAACACCGACTTCCTGCGCGCAACGCGGGAGGGCACTCTCACCGCTGAAGCCACCCCGATTCATCGCGGACGCACCCAGCAACTCTGGGAAGTTCGCATCACCGACGAGAACGACCGACTCGTTTCCAAGGGACAGGTTCGCCTCGCGAACATCACCGAGGTGGCGAAGATCGGAAACTGACCACGCGGCAGTCGATCGAATGACGGAGGGCGGCTGCGGAATTGAACTCCACAGCCGCCCTCCGCCGGTCACTCAGGTGTTGATCAGCCGGCGGCCTTCTGCTGCTTGCCGGCAGCCTTCTTGGCTTCGCCATTCGAAGCGCTGCCGGACTCCGTCGCTTCCTTGTTTTTCTTCTCCAATTCGCCCATCGCGTTTCGCGCGAAGACCTGCTGCTCGGTGGACGCCATCTGAGCACGGCCACGCCCGAAGAACGTCACCGCCCATGACAACAGCGTCGAGGCACGGGAACGGAATCCGACGAGGTAGAGGAGGTGAATTGCCAGCCAGGCAACCCACCCGATGAAGCCGCTGATCTCGAGCTTGCCCACCTTGGCTACCGCGCTGAAGCGCGAGATCGTTGCCATACTGCCCTTGTCGAAGTACTTGAACGGAACTCGTTCCGACGGGGACTTGCCGTCCAGTGACGCTTTGATCTGCTTGGCCGCGTACTTGCCACCCTGCATGGCAACCTGAGCCAATCCGGGCAGCTTGTCGAGCGACATCATGTCGCCGATGACAAAGACGTTGGGGTGCCCGGGCAGAGACAAGTCGGGATTGACCATGACGCGGCC
>NZ_LVCT01000749.1:0-8873 GCF_001647205.1 Rhodococcus sp. EPR-134 | reverse complement strand
GGCGAAGCGTGCCGTCCTTCTCCTTGATGATCAGACCGTCGTTGTCCACGTCGGTGACCATCGCGTCGAGCTGGATCTCGACGCCGAGCTTCTCGAGCGTCTCGGCAGCCTTGCGGCTGAGCTTCCCGCCGTACACGGGCAACACGGCAGGGGCGCCGTCGAGGAGCACGACGCGCGCTTCACGAGGATCGATCTTGCGGAACGCGCCGTCCAGCGTTCGACGGGAAAGCTCGGCGATCTGCCCGGCCAACTCCACGCCGGTGGGGCCGGCGCCGACAACGACGAAGGTGAGCAAGCGCGCACGCTCGGCGGGATCGTCCGACAGTTCGGCCTGTTCGAAGGCCCCAAGGATTCGTCCGCGCAGTTCGAGGGCGTCGTCGATCGTTTTCATTCCGGGGGCGAACTCCGCGAACTGGTCGTTGCCGAAGTACGACTGACCGGCACCGGCTGCCACGATCAGACTGTCGAACGGCGTAACAGTGACGCGTTCGAGCAGGCGCGAGGTCACGGTCTGATTCTCGAGATCAATGGTCTCGACCTCACCGAGCAGTACCTGTGCGTTCTTCTTCTTGCGCAGCACCAGTCTCGTGGCGGGAGCGATGTCACCGACCGAGAGGATGCCGGTCGCAACCTGATAGAGGAGCGGCTGAAACAGATGGTGGGTTGTACGCGCGATCATCGTGATGTCGGCATCGGCTTTTTTGAGAGCCTGAGTGCCGAACAATCCTCCGAAGCCGGAACCGATCACCACTACGCGGTGGCGGTGCGGTTCAACCGACTGGATGCTCATTCCGTACTCCTCGAGTTCTAGGCGACAGTCCTACGGTAGTCCCACCGCGGCCGAGCTTCTCTGCGAGCAGTCCGACGCGCGCCGGTGTGTCCGAATCGATCAAGCGGCCTCGAGTGTGATCACTCCCGAGGTGATCGGCTTGGCCGGACCCCGGGGTGATCACCACTTTGTCGAGGTGTCAGCTACTGGCGGACGGACAAGATGAACAGTGCGATGCACCCGCCGACGAAAACCAGGATCGACAGGGCCACCGAGGCATACCCGACACCCACTCCAATTGCTGCCCAGTCCATGTGCCCAACCTCTCTTACGGTGTAATCCGGGATTCAGATCACATCTGCCTAGAGACATCACACCTCATCCGTCCCAACTTTCGAAACCCGGCACGCCCAACCGTTGACATGCAAGTAAATGCTTGCATATTGTGAAGTTGTGAACGACCGGATGAATGCAGCCTTCAGAGCACTGGCCGATCCCACACGAAGGCTTCTCCTGGACCGCTTGTTCGTAGCCAACGGTCAGTCGCTCGGCGAGCTGTGCGACAGCCTCGACATGAGTCGGCAAGCTGTCACTCAACACCTCACCATGCTCGAGGACGCCAATCTGATCAGCACGGTCCGACAGGGGAGGGCAAAGCTTCACTATCTCAATCCCGTTGCGCTCGAGGAGATTCGAGAGCGATGGATCAACAAGTTCGAGGTACCGCGCCTTCGTGCGCTCAGTACCGTCAAAAAAATCGCGGAGGAAGCCATGACCGACAAGCCCAGTTTTGTGTACGTCACCTACATTGCGAGCACGGCGGACAACGTCTGGAAAGCGCTCACCGACGCACAGGCCACCGCAGAGTATTGGGGACACAGCAACGTCTCCGACTGGCAGCCGGGATCGACGTGGGAGCACCGCCGGATCGACGGTTCGAACATCGCGGATGTAGTCGGCACCGTAGTCGAGAGCAACCCTCCGTCGAGGTTGGTCACCACCTGGGCTGATCCGAACGGAGAACCGGGCGTCGACATCTCGCGGGTGAGTTTCGACATCGAAGCCTTCGGCGCGATCGTGCGACTGACCGTCAAGCACACCGATTTGGCGGACGAATCGGCTCGCATGGAGGTGGCCGGCGGATGGTCGGCGGTGCTGTCGAATCTGAAGTCCTACCTCGAGACCGGAAGCACTCTTCCGGTGGCGCCGTGGGAGATGCCGGTCGGTTGACGGTTGTCGACCGGGACAAACGAGTCCCCTGAACAGGAGGAGATCGCCGTACGTTTGTCCGAACAGTCGGCCCAGTCCGGACTCAAATTCGCATAACCGTCAAATATCGGCGCGTTCAGTCTGTAAAGTTGCCAGAAGGATGCTAGCGTTTTGCCCGACATCGAGTGAGGACGACCTCGTCTCGGACGCATGGGAGAAACGCTATGGGCGGCGACGCTTTTCAGAATGTTCCAGTTGATCGACGCAAGTTCGTCAAGACAGTTCTAGCGGCCTCGGCGGTAACTGTGCCAGTCGTGACGTCGATCAGCCTCGGTGGTGCGGCGCCGGCCTTCGCAGCCGGTGACACGCCGAATCTTTCCGGAGCGCCAAGTCGTGGCCAGCAGAATCCGAATCAACCAGGCGGCGAGCAACCAGGCGGGAATCAACCCGGTGGTAATACTCCGGGAGGGAATCAGCCGGGCGGAAACGAGCCGGGCAATCCCGGATCATCGGGAAGTTCGGGATCGTCAGGAAGTTCGGGTAGTTCCGGGAGTTCGGGACCGTCCGGAAGTTCCACAGGTTCCGGATCAACCGGTAGCTCGTCAGGTTCGGGTGGAACGACGACCGCCAAACCCACCGGGCCGACAGCGCCGACGGAGCCGACCGTCCCGACTGTGCCAACCGTACCGACGGTGCCGACCACTCGCACCGAGCCGACCTTCCCGACCCCTCCGACCCAGCCGACAAATCCCACGGAACCTACGTAGCCGACACGACGCGACTGGTTCCGAGGGGGAACACCGACGATGACAGAGTTCGACGTCGCGCTACACCGCGCTCTGAAGAAGTTTCAGAGCGCGGGGTCAGTTCAGGTGAAGGAGACTCCGCCACACGGAGAACCGGCCGATCTGACTGTCGCGATCGCGACCTACGACGATTTCGACGGCGCGTACTTCACGATCCACTCGATCTTGGTCCATCATCGCGAGGTTCTGGACAGAGTCGAATTCGTCTTGTTGGACAACAACCCAGAGGGGTTGCCGGCGCCGATGCTCGAATCGTTTGCCGGTTACATCGATCGGTTCCGCTACATCCCGTTCACCGACGTTCGATCGACTGCGGTGCGGGACGTCCTGTTCCGCAAGGCCACCGGAAAGTATGTCCTTGTCCTCGACTCTCACGTGATCTTGGCACCGGGATCGTTGTCGGCGTTGCTGGCGTATTTCGATGCGGACCCGGAAACCGACGATCTGATCCAGGGACCGATGCTCTCCCAGGATTCCTCGCACATCGCGGCCACCCACATGGACCCCAAGTGGCGCAACGGGATGTTCGGCTCGTGGGGAGTTGATCCGCGAGCGAAGCAACACCCGGACGTGCCTTTCGAGATCGTCATGCAGGGCCTCGGCTCATTTGCCTGCAGGCGTGAGGCATGGCCGGGATTGAACTCGCACTTCACCGGATTCGGCGGTGAAGAGGGATACATCCACGAGAAGTTCCGGATCAACGGCGGAAAGGTCGTCTGCCTTCCGACATTTGGTTGGCACCATCGATTCGAGCGCCCGGCCGGTGTCCCGTATCGAATAAACTGGGAAGATCGTGTTCACAATTACCTGCTCGGTTGGAGTGAGGTCGGATGGGATCTCGACTCACTCCATCGTCAGTTCTCCAGGTACCTCGGTGATTCGTATCCCGAGATTCGTCGCCGTGCCGAGCTGAGCGTCCAGCGACCCGAGTTGGTCTTCGGTGGGGTGGTCGTTCTCAGCGACGACGGCCGAGTCGCTCCGTGGCGTTCATGCCTGGCGGAGGCCGAGTCGATCGAACTGACCGTTCACCGTGCCATTCCGGCGGAGGACGACGGTCCGGATGGGTGGAGGACGGCCTCTGCGTTCGTCGCCGGACTCGACAAGGCAATTCTGCTGGGCTGGAAGTCGGTGGTTTTTCTGGACGAGGCGCGCGTGATCGAACCCGCGGTTATGTACAAGCTACGGAACATCGTCGACGACCTCCCCGCCGAAGCCGATACGGCTGTCATCCACGCACACGGCGAAGATCTGGTCGGAGCTGCACTGATTGTTCGCGCGGCGACATACGGAACTTTGCGAGACGAACTCTCACGAAGGATCAACGGACCCGTGCCGTCCGACTTCTCACTGGCGGCTTATCTGCTCGAGCGAGGCGCAGTCGACGTTGTGCTCGATCGCCCACTGTCGCCTGTCCGAGTAGGGGGAGAACCCAACCCCGTTGTCGAGGATTCTCAGTCGGACCTCGGTGTTGCCGTCGTGAATCTCGATCTTGACATCGACAGATGGAAAGCGTCCTGGCATAGATTCATTCGCTTACCGCGCGTAACAGCGGTGAAAAGAGTGTCGGCTTTCGAGGACGCGATGAATCAGGACGCGGCCTTCACCGTCTCGTGGCGTCGTGCGCTCGCTCGGGCGACTGAGAAGGGCTGGGATTCGGTCCTCATCGCTGCTGACGACGTCAGTTTGCTGGATGCCGCCGCATCGATCCTTGGCCATGCCCGCGAAGAGTTGGATCACGGCGATTGGGATGTCGTCCACCTCGGACACGACCCGAAATCGAGGGACGGAGCTCTGCTCGACGGTTCGGCACTCTTGCGCACCAGTCCTGAGAACCGTGGAGTCCACGCCGTTCTCGTACATTCGCGCGCCTTCGAGCGAATTCTCGATGAGATTGCGGATCCGGAGTCAGATCCCGAAGCATTCGGACAATGGGCGGGTCACTACCGAACTCTGGGCGACTACCTGGTGGATGCGAGTGCCGGGGGAGCGCTCACGTGCCTGACGCTGTCGCCCGGCATCGCCTCCACACGCAGCCTGATTCGTTCGGGCGCAATCGAATCCGAATACTCACGACGCTTCGCACTGTGAGACCACCACCAAAGCGAAATCGGATTCGCTGAATCAAGGAGATATCTTGACCGAACTACTCGAAGGTGTGAGACCGCAACGCTCTCAGACGGTGGAGAGCAACGATCTCACCGACGGTGTTGTGCTGTACGACAGCTCCAGCGAGGTTGCCCATCACCTCAACCCGGTCGCGACGTTGGTGTGGGAACTGTGTGACGGCCGGACCGTCAGCGAAATTGTCCAGGCCGTGGCAGAAGTGCTCGAGATCCCTGACGACGAGGCGAAGTCGGTAGTCAACGAGACGTACGGACAGCTGAGCACCTCTCGTCTGCTGGTGTGAGAATTCCGTGACAGGCAACCACGTACCACAATTCCGGGCGCACTACCTTTGGGTTGACGCGATTGTGCGCGGTTTCCGCATACCCGAGGTCAGTGTCGTCGAGCATCGGATTGCCAGCCCGTGGCCTGCGGACAACAACGTCGAAGTTCGGATTCAGCGGAATCGAGCGACATTCGGTCGCTGGGACGTCACCATCGAATCGACCATCGGCGGCAGCCATGAAACGCTGATCGGTCTGGACGGTCTCCAGCTCGCGGAGAGCGTGTACCGCACGGTGCACCGGGATGTCATGACGGCCGCGCACGCCCGACAGTGGACACGCCTGCACGCCGCTCTGGTCGACTGCAACGGTGTGAGAGTGGCGATCGCCGGGCATTCAGGGGCGGGCAAGACCACCTTGGCGCTCGCCCTTGCCATGCGGGGTGCACAACTGCGTGCTGACGAAGGCGTCTTCATTCGTGGTACCGAAGCTGTGGGCTTACCGCGGCGGGTTCACCTCAAAGCCGGTACGTTCGACGTCCTCCCGGAGATCAAAGCGCACGATTCGCTGTATCTTCCGTACGCCCCGCCGGTGTGGGCGTTGGACCCGTCGACCTTGCCTGCTGAACGAACCGTCAGCTCGGCGGTTCGCGGAATCGATCTGGTGCTGATCCTCGATGGATGGGACGAGGCGCCGACTCGACTCGCTCCGATGCCCGTATCCCAAGCGATACAGTCGCTGGCCGGGCAATCCGCACTGTGGTCCGACAATCACGGAGTGACCCTGAGAAACATCGCTGCTCTACTCTCGAATGCCCCGTGCTACAGACTGATTCGACATCACGGCGATACCGGCGCCGACACGGTGGAGGAACTGGTGGCGTCATGCGTGACACCCGGTACCTGATTTCCATGTTGAAACCCGAGTGTGGGGCCGACGTCATCCGCTTGTGTTCGCAGCAGGATTGGCCCAGAGTCATCGACGCCGCTGTAAGGCACAAGGTATTGCCGCTGCTCGCCTCCCGAGCGGTCGAGGCCGGCTTCGCATCGGTCCTACCTGCGAGCTTCGCGGAAATGCTGTCGGAATCCTCGGCCACCGCATCGAGTCCGGAATTGACGCTGAGCCTTGTCCATCACCGAAACACCATAAGGATCTCGGACCTCGACGCGCAACGAGTGGAACTGCAAGAGTTGTTACACAGCAACGGATTTCCGACGGTTGCACTGAAGGGTGCCGCCCTTCTCGAGGGAAGAATCTGGCCGAACCCGGCAGCTCGACGGATGACGGACATCGACCTTTTGGTCGTCGACCCTGCACATGCCGTTCCGGCCAACGACGCGATCCTCGATTTCGGCTACCGAATGGTCCGCCCCGACGAAGTGGACTCCGACTCCATCGATCACGACGATCACCAGGAACCGGCACTCCTTCGCGACGACCGTCATGGCTCCGTCGAAATCCATTCGCACTTACTTCCGAGGTTCGCCCGTCACGCGCTGACCCGGGAGGCCGCGGTCCGAGGAATCAGCTCGGAGGCGGAAGGATCCCGCCTTGCGATGGCCGACGTGACGCTGCACGTCATCGCTCACGCGCGGCTTGCCGATCGGGCCTTGATTCGAGCCGATTTGTCGTTGAACAGTGTCTTCGACGTGGGGTACCTGCTCACTTCCGAACCGGAACTCGCTGTGACGCTCTCCAGACGCCAGTTGCCACGCGATGTCCGTCGGGCGGTGAACGTCCACTGGGCGGCGGTGGAATCGATCTTCGGCGTAAGTACCGGAATGACGACCGTCCCGGCGCGTTGGTGGTGGCGATGGACGCTGTGGTTGGCGGATCGCCCACGCCTGCACTCGCTCTACCGCGATCTGGTCATGGTGCCGCTCTTTCTCGACCGTGATCGGCTTTCCATCCGGGACGGGCGTGACCTACGTGGATGGGACTTGGCCCGCTCACGCGTGTCCCACTTCGTCCGTCGTGCGAGGACTGCCGTCGAAGATGCCGGGGGAGCGGCGTGAAAGTACTGATCACGGGCGGAGCGGGATTCATCGGAAGCACCGTCGCGTCGAAGTGCGTCGACGCCGGGATCGATGTCGTGATTCTCGACAACCTGCTGACCGGCCGCGCCGAATTTGCGCACAGATTCCCGTTCTACTGCGGCGACATCGCGGACGAGAAACTGCTCGACAAAGTATTCGCAGATCATTCCGATATCGATGCGACAGTTCACTGTGCGGCCTTGATCGTGGTCGGAGATTCCGTGAGTAACCCGGCGCGGTACTACGAGAACAACGTATCCAAGTCGCTGACGCTGGCATCGAGTGTCCTTCGGAACGGGTGTGAGCGCTTCTTGTTCAGTTCCTCTGCGGCGGTGTATGCGCCGAGCGACGGTGGGTGTGTCGACGAACGTTGGGGGATCGCACCGCAGAGTCCCTATGCGCACAGCAAGGCTCAGTTCGAAACGATGCTCGACGACATTGCGGCGGCCACTGAATTATCGGCGATATCTCTACGCTACTTCAACCCGGTCGGGGCAGATCCGGATCTGCGAAGTGGTACACCATCGGCACGCCCGACCCACGCACTCGGAAAGCTGTTCGAATCATATTCGACAGGAACGCCTTTCAGGGTTACGGGAACGGATTGGCCGACGCGCGACGGATCCGGAGTGCGTGATTACGTTCATGTCTGGGACCTTGCAGACGCTCATGTTCGAGCACTGAAAAGGTTCGACCGGGTCACCGCTGAATCATCACGCATGACTGTGGTCAATCTGGGCAGCGGGCGGGGGACGACCGTGTGGGAGCTGGTACACACATTCGAGAACGTGCTCGGCGAAGATATCGACGTGGTCGCTGCCGGCCGACGCACCGGTGACACTGCCGGCGCTTACGCATCGAACGATCGTGCGTTGCGACTACTCGGGTGGGTTCCGACATTCACCCTGGAACAGGGGATCGAGGACACCGCGCGGTGGCTGGCAGTGCGGCCGCACCTGCTCAACTCGGTGTAGCCGAACGTCAGCCCGTCGGGTCGTCGTCAACGGTGATGTTGTTGCTACGTAGCCAGAAGGTGGCGTCCGGATCCCACCCGGCGAGCACAGTGGCCCCCGCGTTGGCCGACAACGGGATCGCGACACCTGGCGTGGTCAGATAAGCCATCATGGTCAGGTGCACGGCGTCGTAATCCGCGGACACCGAAACCCAGTCCGGAATGAACCAGTCACGGTATTCACCGGTCGTGTCGTACCACACGGAGCGACGTGAAGCGGGCACAGGCAGGGGATAGGTATCGACCAGATTCGCCCAGTCCTGCGGACCGGTGATCTCGTAGATCCGGGGCGCGCCGTAGATCCTTACCGGCTGCACCCGCGCCTCGTTCGAGGAGCTGTCTTCTTCGAGAAACACCCCGAGGGCCCCGATACCGTCGCGGGCCCTGGTTGTTTCGGTTGTGCCGTTGGCAAACGGGATAGACCACCATTCGCCTCCGATGTGACGGTCCGGATCTTCGATCTGGTATTCCAGAAACCGGCGTTCGTAGTCGAGTGCCTCAGCACGCCACTGTTCGAGGCCGTCCTCTGCACGGTAAATCCGCAAGGGAAGGTCCGACCAGCCGTAAATAGGGTTTCGCTTTTCAACCAGATTCTGGTTCAGAAGGTCAGCAGGCTCGGCCCACCAGGCAGTGTGTGGCGAGTCGAGTAGTGCT
>NZ_LVCT01000748.1:0-6965 GCF_001647205.1 Rhodococcus sp. EPR-134 | reverse complement strand
CGGCATACGCAAGACAGTGCAGAATCTCGAGTTCGGACATCTCGCCGATTGCCCGGATATCAACAGCGCCGAGAACTTGGAGCGCATGTTCCGGCGATTGAGGCCAGTGTCCACCGGATGTGCGTGCGCCGGCGCGGCATGCGTAACCGACGTTCGCACAGAAGCGACGGCCACGTGGTGAACCGAGGACGAGTGCAACGGAATCCATGTGGGTAAAGCTAGCGGACAAGCTGACGGGGGACGTTCGAATATCCATTACTTGACATAATGTAGATTATCGGCAAATTCTCGACCTGGCGATATCCGGTTCACGCCTGGTTCGTGCAACCTTCTTTGTTTCCGCCCACCCATGTCTGTCTGCCGGTACATTTGCCGGCTTTCCTGCGTTTCCGTCCGAGATCTGCGACAGGCTTGCACGACTCGACCATTGCGACTCCGCGATCGCCGGCTGAATTGCTACCGATCACCGCCTGGCCTCGCCGGCGACTGCGGCTACGCCGCGCGACCTGGACGTCAGGAACGACCAATAAGTGCTCTGATGTGGATTGATGTCGATAAACACGTCTCACCGACTTCCGGCTACCCCACCTCAATTCGTCACTGTGACGTATTACGGTTGACAGGCTGGAGGCGAGTTCAGTTCCATTGTCATCGCCACGGACTACTATCGCCGCATGTGTTGTATTCGACCGGCCGCTTCTCATGGTCAGTGGCCGCGATGAGCGACACACCCAAGGTCGTGCATCGCTGGCTCGCAGTGCCAGACCAGTTTGACCGATTCACGCGATTCTTGCGCGACAACGGAATTCTGATGCCGACTCGGATAGGCATCGGCGTATTGGTTTTCCTCCTGGGTATCACGATTCTGCTGAAGCGACTGGGCACTCATTCGGTACAGACCATCGGATTTCCGTTGGACGTCGTCGTCGCAGTGCTTGTGATGATCGGCGGAATTGCCCTGCCTGTCGTAGCGACCACCCGTGAAAGGTCGTATTTCTTCGTCGTTGCCGGGGACTTCGCCGTTGCGGTGATCGTGCTGGCTGAGGCGAATCCGGATCAGAGATTGCTCGGATGTCTCGTCTTCGGGCTCGTCGGCTCGTACATAGCCTTCTTTCACAATCTTCGAACTCAGCTGTGGCACCTGCTGTTTTCCGGGGCGGTCATCGTTGTTGCCAGCATCGGCGTGTTCACCGATGTACCTTCTGGCCTTCCAGACGTCCTGGGGCGCATTGCCTTTGCCATTCCTGTCATCACTGTCATACCGGTGGTCACGCAGATTGCTCTGGCGCTCCTGAGCAACGACGCTCAAAGCTCAGAACTCGATCCGTTGACGGACCTGCTGAATCGGCGCGGACTCGCACGGCGGACTTCCGAACTACTGCAAGCGAAATCCAGCCTCGACCAGTCTTTGCTGGTGGTGGTGATCGACATCGACAATTTCAAACACTTCAACGACACCTACGGTCACGACGTCGGCGACCGAGTCATACTGCGCACGGCCTATCGACTACACGACTGGGCCAGATCGGACGCGGCGATAGCGCGCATCGGCGGTGACGAGTTCGTCGTCGTTCAGATGATGCCGTTGCCGTACGTCGGCGATCTACTGGCCCGGATCGCGCCCATCATGAACTCCCCTACAGGCGAACCAATCTCGACGACCAGCATCGGCATAGCCATCCACAACGGCGCCTGGCCGGACGTACAAGCAGCAGAAAGTGGCGTTCACGATCTACATCGCCTCGCCGATTCGGCGATGTACGAAAGCAAGAGAATGGGTGGAAATCACGTCCACTCCATCGTTCTCACCGATCAACAGCTACAACAGCCACAACAGTCAGGCGGTCGTTCAGTCCTCTGAATCGTCGATCAGATGCATCGCGGCTTCCTCTGCCGACGCTGCGCCGCCGTCGATTCCGACGTCTCCGGCAATGAGTTCACTTTCCTCGTCCTCGTATCTGCCCTCGTCTTCGGCAACGAGACGCCCGACCCGACGGTTACCCACTTCGTCACCGTTCGGGAATTCTTCTTCCCGTTCGAATTCGTCGGCATCGGCGGGATCCTTCAAAGGATCTCCGAGCGACGCGTACGGATCGGGTTCTTCTTCGGTCAGGCGCTCGTCGAGGGTCTCCCCCGCTGATTCCTCGCTGCCGGTCAACCCGTGGGCATCAAGTCCCAGTGGGCGTTCCGGTGGTGAGATTCCCTCGTCGAGAATGTCGTCGACGCCTCGATCGATCAGAGTGTCTTCAGGTTGAAGCTGGTCGTCGGGATCGAGACTGTAATCGCCATTGCCGGCCGCGCCGGTGTCATCCGTGTCGCTCATACGATCAACGATGCCACGGGCACACCGAGTTGGCCATGTGCCGCGCCTGCTCGATACGTCACTCCGGAGACATTCAGCACGAACGCGGGGCCGGCACTCCGTCGAATCGGTCCTGTAGGTACTCGAATGCGGTGGGCAGACCGAGGACCGCAGTGGTGAGGTGGTCCGGGCTGGGGAACAGTTGGGATTGAATCGTGGCTCCGGCGGCGCAGTACCGCGAAATCGTGTTGACCACCGAATCGATGGGGATCAGAACGTCGTCGGGCGTGTGCCATTCGAACACCGGGGCAGTCGGCACACCGGGATAGAGTTCGACGCTGTTGTCGTCCATCACCTTTCGCACTTCAGGGCTGGACAGCAAGGATGTCGACGTCGACACCTGAGAGGCACTGCGCCCGGCACCGACCCTGAGGATGTCGTTGGTGCACGCGTTGGTGAGTTCGGCCCGCATCGACCGTCCGAGGTCGTTGAGTTGGTTGCTCAGCGGCAGTAGGTCGGGATACTCGCGTTCGAGGCCCATTGCTGCGGCGAAGGCGAGGCCGAATGCCGGGTGCGGATCCTGTCCGAGGCCGTTTGCCATCTTGGACAGATTCATCGGGACGCCGCCCTCGGCTACACCGACAAGGTTGACCTCGGGTGCGTAGCTCGGGGCCAGTGCGGCCGCCCACGCGGTGGCCATGCCGCCGCCGGAGTAGCCGGCAATACCTACAGGGCTGGCGCCACTACGCAATTCGGGGACTTTCTGAACGGCGCGGATACCGTCGAGCGTGATCTGTCCGCCCAGGCGCGCGGCGCCGTACGCACTGTTGGGTCCGAGATGGTCGGGAAGGGCAATGGTCCATCCACGTTGCAGCGCGACGTTGAGGATGGGCGCTTCACGGATGACGATGTTGGGATCCGATGCGTAAAGCGCGCGAGATGGCGCACATCCCGTACCGAGTGCATTGACGATGTGCTGATACGAGAGCAACGGGCCGTCTTGTGCTTGATTCGGCGGGACCAGGATCGTGCTGACCGCGGCAATAGGCTTGTTCTCTGAGTTCGTGGACCTGTAACTGACCTGCCAGATCGCGACGCCGGGAAAGGTCATCAGGTCAGGGGCCCGGCGCACGGAGATCGGCGTGCCGGCGGTCCCCTCGGCAGCTGCTTGCGAGTAGAACGGGTCCGGGTCCGGTGCCGGATATGCGGGATCGGCCTGTGCAGTCCCCCCGGAGAGCAGTGCGGCAGTCAGTGCAGCGGCAGTCAGCATCGATCCGGTAAACACGCGTGTGGTTCGCAGTTTCAACGTTTTCCCCTCGTCCGGACCCACCCGGGGTCCATCACCCTGTGTGTTTCACTCATACCCATGTCGAACCTGGTTCAGACACCCCACTGAGCGATAACTTCTCGCAATCGTACAGCTATGGTTGCCGCCGGACCCGGTTCGATCATCTGGTTGTGTTCGCAATCGACTTCGGTGACTCGGATGTCCCCTTCTACAAACCTTCGCCATTCGGCGACATCGTGTCCGTTCTCCGTAGATCTTCCGGCTACGAAGAACTCGATGGCTCCAACGTGGACAGGCGGTTGGTGCCGATTCGTCAATTCGACGGAGTGGGAGTAACCGCGACTGATCCGCGCCAGATGCTCCGCTTCGATTCCGATTCCGGCACCCAGGGTCTGCTCCAGCAATTCCGCCGCTTCTTCGAAGGTCTCGACCGTCTTGGATCCCGCCGGCATCGCGAGCCCGGCCAGTAGTTCGGAGACCGAGAGTTCTGCGGGCTGATCGGAATCCGACGACGGATAGCTGTCGAGTATCGACAGAGTCACGTCACGTCCGCTCCGAGTGAGGCTGTGTGCCACGGCGTGTGCGATCACGCCGCCGAGCGACCAGCCGGCCAGATGGATCGGGCCGGTCGATGCCACGGCTGCAATGCGATTCGCGTAGTCGTCGGCGAGTTCGGTCAGCGAGTCGAAGCTGGGCCCGCCGCTCAGGGACGGTAGCTGAAGACCGTAGACGGGTTGATCCAGCTCGAGATGCTTGACGAATTCTGCGTAACCCCAGGACAATCCGATACCCGGATGGACGAAGAACAGTGGTGCACGATCGGATCCGGCGCGCAGCGTGATCATCGGGGCGAGAAGATCCGACGAATCGTCCGGCGAGTGTGCGTCCATTCCGTCGGCAGCCCGGGCGACTCCGGCAGGTGTCGGGTCCAGGAAAAGCGATTGCAACGGCACTCGCATCCCGAGACGCTTCTCGAGTTCGATGGTGATGCGAGTGGCCACGATCGACGTTCCGCCCAGTTCGAAGAAGTCGTCGTCGACGCCGATGTGCTCGTGCCCGAGCACGGTCTCGAAGATGTCGACGACCGTTCGTTCGGTGTTGTTTGTCGGCGGTGCGTACGGGACCGTGCGTCGCTCGAAGCTCGGGGTCGGCAGTGCCTTGCGGTCCAGCTTGCCGACCGGTGTCACCGGAATGCGGTCGACGACGACGATCGCGCCGGGAACCATGTGCGCGGGCAGGCGAGAAGACAGATGGCGGCGAAGCTCCCAGTCGTCGACGGTCTGTCCTTCCACGGGCTGGATGTAGGAGGCGATCATCGTCTCCCCCGACGGCGCTTCGTGCCCGAGTGTGGCGGCGAAGTAGACGGATGGGTGTGCCATCAGGACAGAGTCGATTTCGCCGAGCTCGATGCGGAATCCGCGGACCTTGATCTGGAAGTCGCTGCGGCCCAGGTATTCGAGGGTGCTGTCGGAGCGCCAGCGCACCAGGTCGCCCGTGCGGTACATCCGCTGGCCTGGTTCGCCGAACGGATCGGCGACAAATCGGTCGGCGGTAAGGTCGGGACGATTGTGGTATCCGCGGGCGAGTCCGGGGCCGGTCACGTACAGCTCCCCGATGACTCCCACCGGCACGGGCTTGAGGTGCCCGTCGAGGACCAGTCCGGCGAAGCCGATGGCCGGTCGTCCGATGTTGATGTCCTTGCCCGGCCGCATGGGTTCACTGACGCTGGCCTGGATGGTGGATTCGGTGGGTCCGTATCCGTTGAACATGCGACGGTCGCGGCCCCAGATGTCCACGAGTTCGGGTGGGCAGGCTTCGCCACCGACTGCGAGTACGCGGAGTTCGGGTAGCGCGGAGCTTTCGATCGAGCTGAGCGCGGTCGGAGTGATGAACGCGTGTGAGACGTGTTCGTCGGCAAAGATTTCGGCCAACTCGGATCCGCCGAAGACCGTCGGTGGGATGACGACCAGGCACGCTCCGCTGCCGAACGCCATCATGAGTTCGAAGACCGAGGCGTCGAAGCTCGGTGATGCCAGGTGAGAGATCCGCGAATAGGGCTGGACGTTGAATCTCTGATGTTCCTCGGCATTGAGGTTTGACAACCCGAGGTGGGTGACGATGACGCCCTTCGGCTTCCCGGTTGAACCCGAGGTGTAGATCAGGTACGCGGGATGCCCGTGATGCAAGGGGATCGTGCGGTCGCGATCGGTGATCGCGGCTGCGCTCTGGGCGTCGATCTCGTCGACGGTCTCGGCTTCATCGAGGACCATCCACTCGACCGTGTCGGGAAGTTGACTGCGGTGAGCGTCGTCGGTGATGCCGAGTACGGCCCGCGAATCGTCGAGCATGTGGTTGATGCGATCGTCGGGATAGTTCGGGTCGACCGGCAAGAATGCTGCACCGGTTTTCGTGACCGCCCAGATCGCGACGATCTCCGCGGTGGACCGCGGCAGACCCAGCGCCACAAAATCTTCGGGACCGACGCCGCGCCGACACAGCGCGCGCGCCAGCTTCGTCGATTCCTCGTCGAGCTCGCGGTAGGTCATCGACCTCTCGCGACTCGAGAGGGCTGGGGCATCCGGGTTCGAGGCGACTGCTTCGGCGAGGATCTCCGGCCACACCCGCGCTCGAGTCGCGGCGGCACCGGATGCCGGCACCAGGGCAGCTGTTTCGTCGGCGCCGAGGATGCCGATGTCGGCGATACGTGTTGCGGGTTCGCGTCCGACAGCGTCCAGGATCAGGCGCAGTCGGTCGGCAAACCGACGAATGGTGGCGGGTTCGAAGAGATCGGTTGCGAAGTCGAAGGCTGCGGACATCCCAGCCGGGATGCCGAACTCGTCGAACTTCTCGTCGACGATCAGCTCCAGGTCCTCCTTCGCGAATTTGGTTTCCACGGTCAGTCCGTCGATGTCGAGGCCGGGTAGGTGGAAATGTGCGGGTTCGTTGTTCTGAAGTTCGAGGGCGACCTGGAACAACGGTGAGTACGACGTGGATCTGGTTGGGTTGATGACGTCGACGAGCCGTTCGAATGGCAGGTCCGAGTTCTGGAATGCGGCCAGGTCGATTTCCCGGACGTGCTCCAACAGGTCGGCAAACGTGATGTCGGGATCGACGCTGGTTCGCAGGACCAGTGTGTTGACGAACATTCCGACGAGATGGTCGAGCGCTGCCTGACCTCGGCCGGCGATCGGTGTGCCGATGGTGACTTCGTCGGCGCCCGACAACTTGGACATCAGCACTGCGAGCGCGCCGTGCAGCGCCATGAACATCGTGACACCGTTTGCCCTGGTGAGGTCCGCGAGGGCGCGGTGGGTGTTCGCGTCGATGTCGAAGGTGAATCGGTCACCGTGGAAGGTCTGTTGCACGGGTCGCGGG
>NZ_LVCT01000747.1:0-946 GCF_001647205.1 Rhodococcus sp. EPR-134 | reverse complement strand
GGCCGACTGCAACACGAACGGCAACTGCATCTGTCCGGAGCCGAACAGCTCGCCGACGGTCTTCATGCCCGAGAGCAAGGTCTCGTTGATGATGGCCAGTGGAGGCTTGATCGTCATCGCCTCGGTGAGGTCGTCGTCGAGGCCGTTGCGCTCGCCGTCGACGATGCGGCGTTCGAGCCGGTCGAACAACGGAAGTCCCGCCAGTTCCTGCGCACGGGACTCGCGCGCCGACGCAGCCGAGACACCCTCGAACAGAGCCATCAGCTTCTGCAGCGGGTCGTACCCCTCGCTACGACGGTCATAGACCAGGTCGAGTGCGGTTTCACGCTGCTCGTCAGGAATTCGGGCCATCGGCAGAATCTTGGACGCATGAACGATCGCCGTGTCCAGACCTGCCTCGGTGCACTCGTGCAGGAACACCGAGTTGAGGACCTGACGAGCTGCCGGGTTCAAACCGAACGAGATGTTCGAGATACCCAGGGTGAAGTGCAGTTCCGGGTACGCAGCCTTGAGCTGACGGATCGCTTCGATGGTCTCGATGCCGTCGCGTCGTACCTCTTCCTGACCGGTCGAGATGGGGAAGGTCAAGGCGTCGACGATGATGTCGGACTCGGCGAGTCCCCAGTTTCCCTTGATGTCCTCGATCAGACGCTTGGCGATGGCGACCTTCGTCTCGGCGGTGCGAGCCTGGCCCTCTTCGTCGATGGTCAGGGCGACGACCGCCGCGCCGTGCTCCTTGACCAGAGTCATGATCTTGTGGAAACGCGATTCGGGGCCGGCGCCGTCTTCGTAGTTGACGGAGTTGACGGCGCAGCGGCCACCGAGGTGCTCGAGGCCGGCCTGCAGGACGGCAGGCTCGGTGGAGTCGAGCATGATCGGCAGCGTCGAGGACGTCGCCAGGCGGCTGGCAAGTTCCGACATGTCGGCGGCACCGTCGCGGCCCACG
>NZ_LVCT01000746.1:0-704 GCF_001647205.1 Rhodococcus sp. EPR-134 | reverse complement strand
TGGTTTCTCGTCGACAACCTTCGTCTCGGATTGTTCTGGGCGACCGGCGCGTGGCTACTGGTCATCGTCATCCCGATCATCGACATGCTGGCCGGTGAAGACGGCGAAAGTCCGCCGGACGATGCGATCCCACGACTGCAGAAGGACCGCTACTACCGCTGGTGCACTTACGCGTTCCTCCCCTTGCAATACGCCGGTCTGGTCTTCGCCTGCTGGTGCTGGATCAACGCTCCGATGGGAATCGCGGAGAAGATCGCGATGTCGTTCACGGTGGGCGTCGTCGCCGGCGTCGGTATCAACGCGGCCCACGAGCTCGGCCACAAGAGCGAGAAGATCGAACAGTGGCTCGCGAAAGTGGCGCTTGCGCAATCTCTCTACGGGCACTTCTACGTGGAACACAATTTCGGCCACCATGTGCGTGTAGCTACTCCGCAGGACCCGGCCAGCTCACGGTTCGGTGAGAGCTTCTGGAGGTTCTTGCCACGAAGTGTGTTCGGCGGGCTGCGTTCGGCATGGCGCATCGAGAGCGCTCGACTCCAGAGGAAAGGCAAACGAACCTGGAGCTTCGAGAACAATATTCTCAACGCTTGGGCGATGAGTGTTGTCCTCTTCGCGACGCTGATCGGTATCTTCGGTTGGGAGGTCGCGCCCTGGCTCCTGCTGCAGGCAGTTGCCGGATTCACCTTCCTCGAAGCCGCGAACTA
>NZ_LVCT01000745.1:0-771 GCF_001647205.1 Rhodococcus sp. EPR-134 | reverse complement strand
GAACTAACCGGTCCTCTTAACCTTCCAGCACCGGGCAGGCGTCAGTCCGTATACATCGTCTTACGACTTCGCACGGACCTGTGTTTTTAGTAAACAGTCGCTTCTCACTGGTCTCTGCGGCCCCACCCAGCTCAGACAGTAAATGTCGTCACCAGACAGGGCCCCCCTTCTCCCGAAGTTACGGGGGCATTTTGCCGAGTTCCTTAACCATAGTTATCTCGATCGCCTTAGTATTCTCTACCTGACCACCTGTGTCGGTTTGGGGTACGGGCCGTGTGAAAGCTCGCTAGAGGCTTTTCTCGGCAGCATAGGATCACTGAATTCGCCTCAATCGGCTACGCATCACGTCTCAGGCTTGTATGCGACCCGGATTTGCCTAGGTCACGCCCTACACGCTTACACCAGTATTACCACTGACTGGCTCAGCTACCTTCCTGCGTCACCCCATCGCTTGGCTACTACCAGATCAGGTCCCATGCATCCACCAACTCGAGACCCGAAGGTCTTCTCGTGGCTTCAGGATGGTTAGTATCACTGATTCACCATGGGCGCGTTCACACGGGTACGGGAATATCAACCCGTTGTCCATCGGCTACGCCTGTCGGCCTCGTCTTAGGTCCCGACTCACCCTGGGCGGATTAACCTGGCCCAGGAACCCTTGGTCATTCGGCGGACGAGTTTCTCACTCGTCTTTCGCTACTCATGCCTGCATTCTCACTCGTGTGGCCTCCACGGCTAGGTCACCCTGCCGCTTCCATGGCCACACGACGC
>NZ_LVCT01000744.1:0-970 GCF_001647205.1 Rhodococcus sp. EPR-134 | reverse complement strand
GGCGACCACTATCAACTCAACACCACCACCATCATCCGGCACGCCGCGCGCACCTATCCCGAGCAGGAGATCGTGTACCGCACCGCGGACGGCGGCTGGGACCGGTACACCTACGCCGATGCCTACGCGCGAATCCAACGAAGTGCCAATGCACTTCGCTCGATCGGCGTCGGGCCGGGCGATGTGGTCGGGATCCTCGACTGGAACAGCAAGCGGCACTACGAGCTGTACTGGGCGATTCCCGGCCTCGCTGCCGTGATGTTGCAGATGAACCTGCGTTTGGCGCCAGAGGATCTCGCTTACGTCACCGGACACAGTGATGCATCGGTGGTCCTCATCGACGAGTCGCTGCTTCCGGTTGCCGAGGCGCTGGCACCGCATACGCCGAACGTGAAGACGTGGGTGGTGATGACCGATAAGCCGCTGGCCGACATCACCACCACGCTCCCGCACGCGGTGCACTGGGAGGACCTGCTCGCGGACGCCGGCCCGGAGATCGACTGGCCGGTCATCGACGAAACCTCCTCCTACAGCGCGTGTTACACCACCGGCACCACCGGCAGGCCCAAGGGCATCTACTACTCGCATCGCGGCATCTACCTGCACACCCTCGCCGAGGTCGCCGGACTCGGGATGAGCAGCGACGATGCCGTCATGCTCATCACGCCGATGTTCCAC
The DNA here is from genome assembly GCF_001647205.1 of Rhodococcus sp. EPR-134. NCBI lineage: Bacteria > Bacillati > Actinomycetota > Actinomycetes > Mycobacteriales > Nocardiaceae > Rhodococcus > Rhodococcus sp. EPR-134. The sequence continues at coordinate 292 of NZ_LVCT01000744.1, read as the reverse complement.
GGCCAGGGCTGGGGCCTACCCCAGGCGGCCGCCTACAGTGCCGCAAAAATCGTGCTGCCCGGTCGCTACATCGCCGAGGACACATCCGTCCTCGTGGACGCGATGATCGCGGAGCAAGTCACCGTCGCAAACGGTGCGCCGGCGATCTTCCAGCCCATGATGAACTACATCAAGACGCTTGCGGTCGCACCGGACTTCTCCCGCGCGCGGCTGCTGTCCGGTGCCACCGAGCCGCCGCTGTCGCTGATGCGCGACTTCCACGACATCACTGGAGCCGACGTCATCCACGCCT
>NZ_LVCT01000743.1:0-1055 GCF_001647205.1 Rhodococcus sp. EPR-134 | reverse complement strand
GACGGCGACGACGTTCGATGTGTCGTTGTGGGGTTTTTTCATGCCGTTGCGGGTGGGTGCGGTGTTGGTGTTGGCGTCGGCTGATGGTCATCGGGATCCGGGGTATTTGGCGTCGGTGATTGATGATCAGGGTGTGTCGGTGACGGATTTTGTTCCGACGATGTTGTCGACGTTTTCGTCGTTGGTGGATCCGGGGTTGTTGGGTTCGTTGCGTGATGTGTTGGTGATCGGTGAGGCGTTGCCGGTGGAGGCGGTGCGTGAGTTCGGGTTGGTGTCGTCGGCGCGGTTGCATAATTTGTATGGTCCGACTGAGGCGGCGGTGTCGTTTACGTTTGCGGATGTGACGGCTGCCGGGTCGGGGTCGGTGGTCTCGATTGGTGTGCCGGAGTGGAATTGCCGGGTGTTTGTGTTGGATTCGCGCCTTCGGCCGGTTGCTGTGGGTGTTGCGGGTGAGTTGTATTTGTCGGGTGTGCAGTTGGCTCGGGGGTATGTGGGTCGTCCGGATTTGAGTGCGGATCGGTTTGTGGCGTCGCCGTTCGGTTCGGGTGAGCGGATGTATCGGACGGGTGATTTGGTCCGTTGGAACACAGTTGGTGAGTTGGAGTACATCGGTCGTACTGATTTTCAGGTGAAGTTCCGTGGTCAGCGGATCGAGTTGGGGGAGATCGAGGCGGCGTTGGTGTCGCATGGGTCGGTGTTGTCGGCTGCGGTGGTGGTGCGTGGGTCGGTGATGGGTGATCAGTTGGTGGGGTATGTGGTGCCGGCGGTGGGGTCGGTTGTGGATGTGTCGGTGTTGCGGGGGTTTGTGGGGGAGCGGGTTCCGGGCTATATGGTTCCGGCTGCTGTGGTGGTGTTGGATGCGTTCCCACTTAATTCGTCGGGGAAGTTGGATCGGGCGTTGTTGCCGGAGCCGGTGTTCGAGGCTCGGGTGTTTCGGGCTCCGGTGTCGTCGGTGGAGTTGGTGGTGGCGTCGGCGTTTGTGGGTGTGTTGGGTGTTGATCGGGTGGGGTTGGATGATGATTTCTTCGAGTTGGGTGGCAACTCCCTCATCGCGA
>NZ_LVCT01000742.1:0-1096 GCF_001647205.1 Rhodococcus sp. EPR-134 | reverse complement strand
GGAGCGAAGCTGAGAATTTAAGCCCCAGTAAACGGCGGTGGTAACTATAACCATCCTAAGGTAGCGAAATTCCTTGTCGGGTAAGTTCCGACCTGCACGAATGGCGTAACGACTTCTCAGCTGTCTCAACCGTAGACTCGGCGAAATTGCATTACGAGTAAAGATGCTCGTTACGCGCGGCAGGACGAAAAGACCCCGGGACCTTCACTACAGCTTGGTATTGGTGTTCGGTTCGGTTTGTGTAGGATAGGTGGGAGACTGTGAAGCGGTGACGCCAGTTATCGTGGAGTCGTTGTTGAAATACCACTCTGATCGAATTGGACCTCTAACCTCGGACCATGATCTGGTTCAGGGACAGTGCCTGGTGGGTAGTTTAACTGGGGCGGTTGCCTCCCAAAATGTAACGGAGGCGCCCAAAGGTTCCCTCAGCCTGGTTGGCAATCAGGTGTCGAGTGCAAGTGCACAAGGGAGCTTGACTGTGAGACTGACAGGTCGAGCAGGGACGAAAGTCGGGACTAGTGATCCGGCACCGGCAAGTGGAAGCGGTGTCGCTCAACGGATAAAAGGTACCCCGGGGATAACAGGCTGATCTTCCCCAAGAGTCCATATCGACGGGATGGTTTGGCACCTCGATGTCGGCTCGTCGCATCCTGGGGCTGGAGTAGGTCCCAAGGGTTGGGCTGTTCGCCCATTAAAGCGGCACGCGAGCTGGGTTTAGAACGTCGTGAGACAGTTCGGTCTCTATCCGCCGCGCGCGTTAGAAACTTGAGGAAGGCTGTCCCTAGTACGAGAGGACCGGGACGGACGAACCTCTGGTGTGCCAGTTGTTCCGCCAGGAGCACCGCTGGTTAGCTACGTTCGGAAGGGATAACCGCTGAAAGCATCTAAGCGGGAAGCCTGTTCCAAGATGAGGTTTCTCACCCCCTCGAGGGGGTAAGGCCCCCGGCAGACCACCGGGTTGATAGGCCAGAACTGGAAGTGCAGTAATGCATGCAGGTGACTGGTACTAATAGGCCGAGGACTTACCACAAAGAAGCTACGCGTCCACTGTGCGGTATCTGAAACAACACACAGATACTGATGAGAAACCCTGTTT
>NZ_LVCT01000741.1:0-1264 GCF_001647205.1 Rhodococcus sp. EPR-134 | reverse complement strand
GGGTCTGCTGCACGGATAGGTGACATCTGATCTGTGGTGCCGAGAGGTGCCGCTGGAAGGATGTGCACCATGCCGAAGCCCTATCCCCGAGAGTTCCGTGAGGACGTTGTTCGGGTTGCCCGCAGTCGCGAGCCCGGAATGCTGTTGAAGCAGATCGCCGCCGACTTCGGGATCAGTGAATCCTGCCTGACGGGTTGGCTGAAAGTGGCCGATATCGAGGACGGAATCAAATCAGGAACTACCGGTGAGGACGTGGTCGAGAACCGGGAACTGCGCAAGCGAATCCGGTTGCTCGAGCAGGAGAACGAAGTCTTGCGCCGTGCTGCCGCCTATCTTTCCCAGGCGAACCTGCCGGGAAAATGATGTACCCGCTCGTTCGTGAGCTGGCCGAGGACGGCATTCCCGTCACGGTGACGTGCCGGGTACTCGAGATCGCTCGCCAGCCCTACTACCGGTGGCTGGCTGACCCGGTGACCGATGCCGACCTCGCGGAGGCCTACCGGGCGAACGCTCTGTTCAGGGCCCATAAGGACGACCCGGAGTTCGGCTACCGGTTCCTGTTCTACGAGGCTCGCGACGCCGGCCAGGTGATGGCCGAGCGCACAGCGTGGCGGATCTGCTCGAACAACGGCTGGTGGAGTGTGTTCGGCAAGAAACGCGGAAAAGCCAAGCGCCCGGGGCCTGCGGTCCACGACGACCACGTCCAACGCAACTTCACCGCCGATGCTGCGAATCAGCTGTGGCTGGGCGACATCACAGAGCATTGGACGAGCGAAGGCAAGCTCTACCTGTGCGCGTTCAAAGACGTATTCTCCAACCGGATCGTTGGCTACTCCATCAGCGATCGGATGAAGTCCCGGCTCGCGGTCGATGCGCTCGACAACGCCGTCGCCCGCCGAGATTTCGTCGCAGGCTGCGTGGTCCACACCGACAGAGGATCGCAATTTCAATCAAAAAAATTCGTCCGTGCTCTGAGCCGCCATCACATGGTCGGCTCGATGGGCCGCGTCGCTGCGGCCGGCGACAATGCCGCCATGGAGAGCTTCTTCTCTCTACTGCAAAAGAACGTCCTGGACCGCCGCCCCTGGCGCACCCGTGACGATCTCAGGATCGCGATCGTCACCTGGATCGAAAGGACCTACCACCGCCGACGCCGCCAAGTCGGGCTCGGCCGATTGACCCCCATAGAATACGAGACCATCATGACCACACCAGCCACTCAGGCTGCGTGACTCAACCTGTCACCTGATCGTGCAGCAGACCC
>NZ_LVCT01000740.1:0-1340 GCF_001647205.1 Rhodococcus sp. EPR-134 | reverse complement strand
TCGGCCGATTGACCCCCATAGAATACGAGACCATCATGACCACACCAGCCACTCAGGCTGCGTGACTCAACCTGTCACCTGATCGTGCAGCAGACCCGAATTCTCGACGTGGGCTCCCCGAACCCCAGTTTGTGACTGATTCAATTCCCTCGTTCTTGGCTTGGTCGAGACGGCGGATCATCGCAGGAAGTACGTGCGAAACATTCTCCGAGAAGTTGTCGCCGGGTCCGTACAGGCTTGTCGGCATCGCCGAGATCCAGGGCAACCCGAACTGCCTACGAACAGCCTGGACCTGGATGATTCCCGCAATCTTGGCGATCGCATATGCGTCGTTGGTCGGTTCGAGATGGCCGTTCAGTAATTGATCTTCTCTGATCGGCTGTGGCGCCAGGCGCGGGTAGATGCACGAGGACCCGAGGAACAGCAATCGGCGCACGCCGTGCCGCAGCGCTGCGTCGAGCACATTGGTCTGGATCTGAAGGTTGTCGGAGATGAAATCGACCGGATACGTGTTGTTCGCGACGATTCCTCCGACCTTCGCGGCAGCCAAGACGACGCACGACGGTTTGGCGGCTTCGAAGAAGGCGAATACGTCTGCTCGGTTTCGCAGATCGAGTTCGGCAGATGTGCGGCCGATCAGGTCGGTGAAGCCACTCTGTTCGAGCTTGCGCCAGAGCGCGGATCCCACCAGTCCCTTGTGTCCGGCGATGTAAGTCGGGGCGCTGCGATCAAGAGGTGCAATCGATTTCGTTGTGATCATGAGAGCGAGATCTTCCAATCAGGGAGATGCGGCGTGTCGATCCACGGTGTGCCGGCATGCGCCAATGCTGCGATGTCGGCGTCCATCATGATTCGAGCCAATTCTGGGGTCTGTACTGTCGCTTTCCAGCCCAGTTTGTCCTCGGCCTTGCCTGCATCGCCGACCAGAGCGTCCACCTCTGTGGGGCGAAGGTAACGAGGATCGAATTTGACGTACTTCTGCCAGTCGAGACCCACATGTTCGAATGAGGCCACGACAAAATCTTGGACCGTGAAGTTTCCTCCAGTGGCCAACACGTAGTCATCTGGTTCGTCGACTTGAAGCATCCGCCACATACCCTCGACGTACTCGGGTGCGTAGCCCCAGTCCCTGACCGCGTCCAAATTGCCCAGGTACAGGGAATCTTCGATCCCGGCCTGGATTCGCGCGACTGCACGCGTGATCTTTCTCGTGACGAATGTTTCACCGCGGCGGGGTGACTCGTGATTGAAGAGGATCCCGTTCACCGCGTGAATTCCGTAGGCCTCGCGATAGTTCCTGGTGACCCAGTACGAGTACACCTTTGCAGCGCCGTACGGCG